>JALYGY010000206.1 GCA_030776865.1 Actinomycetota bacterium
ATCCAGCAATTTCTGGGCCACTCGGATCCCAAAACCACCATGCGCTACATCCGACGCGCTGAAGAATTGGCCTCGAGAGCATATCAGTATAATACATTACCCCTGTAGATCACGTCGGCAAAACGCAGCTCGCACGATGAAAAGAACTACCCAGGATACCCCACAAGCGCACGGAGCTAGAGTCCAGCTATCACGTCGACCACGTGGTTCCCCACGTGGTTGCGTGCAGCCGTGGCGGGCGAAATAACTGGACGAACCTTGCTATCGCGTGCAGAGCGTACAGAAACTGCAATCTCGCGAAACTGCAATCTCGCAAAAGGCTCGATGCCAGTCGAGGAATTCTTCCAGGCAAGGATCGGGTCGATGAGTCGTTCGCGCGCGAACTTCCGGTAACAGGAATTCTCGGAAGTTCGCTCCAAGAGGCGGGCGTCTGTGTCAGTGTGTCACCTAGACCGGACTCGGAGCTCACCGAGTAAGTATTCGAGGTATCCCCAAGCCGCAACATCGTAACCATCTCCCGGGTGACCTGTGAGGTTGACATTCAGGTACATACCATCTAACGCATCATCGCTCACCAAGCCGAAGTCTTCACCGATGGCGTCCCACGCCTCCTCGAAACGGCTCAACAACGTTCCCACCGGCACCCTCACGACCCCGGAGTAGCGATCTGGTCGGCAGGTAGACGGACTGAGACCCCGCGAGCCTGTGTGAGAACCTCTCCCGCAAGCGGTTGGTGCTATCGAGTGCGAGGAAGCCGTCGTTTGTCAGCGGGCTCTGCAGCACTCCCACCAGGGCGTGGCGGAACGCTGCCAGTAGTTACGCCCCTCAGTTCTGAGGGCGTCTTCCAGCTGCCGTTTCCTATCTGCGCGTTGGGGTTTCGTTGTGTCTCGAGGAGGTACTAAGTGTAAGAGAGTATTATGAGGATTTCCGGGCTCATGGGAGAGTATACCTGAGGAAGAGTTCGCTGTCGGCCAGGTGGGCGGAGAGGAGTTTCACGTCTATGGGGGCTGCCGCCGGGCCGTCGAGGATGGTGAGGGTTTCATTCGAGGTTCCTCCGAGAAGCTTGGGAGAGATCGTAATGAAGAGCTCATCAGCGAGGCTGGATGAGATCAGGGAGTGGTTCAGGCTCGGGCCTCCTTCGACGAGCACGAGATCGACGCCTCGCTCGGTTCTGAGCGCCTCGAGGGCCTCTTCGAGGACCACACCGCCCCAGGGGGACGCCGGGACCCGGAGCACGCTGGCGCGCTCGCCCAGCCGGTTTATGTTGTCCTCGGGGGTGTCTTGCGCGATGATCACCAGTACCTCCTGGCGCTCGCCGCCGATAAGGTTGGTCTCCAGTGGCACCTCTCCCGTCCTCGTCACTATCACCGCTAACGGCTCAGAGCCGGACGAGAACTCGTCGAGACCCAAGGAGAGCCTCTCGGCGCGCACCGTGGTCGCGCCGACCAGCACGGCGTCGACCTTGGAGCGGAGGGTGCGCATGGTCCGGCGGTCGGTCTCGCTCCCGAGGCCAGAAGATTTCCCCTTTATTGTGGCCTTTCCGTCCACTGCGGCGACCGCGTTCAGGATCACGTAGGGCCTCGCGGGGTTGCGCCGTTGGAGGGGCGGTAGCTCGATGTCCTCGTAGATCGCACCGCTGGGGATCTCCCGCACCGGAAGCGGGTAGAGCCTCAGGGCGGTATCGCTCAAGCTACAACTTGTACGGTGCGTAGGTCGCAGAGGCAGAGCGCGGCAAGCTCACGTCCATCCAGAGGCCATCGGTGGTGGTCTGCTGGGCGTGGATCTCGGCGAGCCCGTAGAGTCGGCTCGCTGCCGCGTAGTCGGCGTGAGGTATCAGGACCTCCATCCGCTCTCTCCCGGAGGCTATCGAGCGGTAGATCTCCTCCAGCAACGCCTCGCAGCCCTCGAGGGCGCTTATCATCACAGCGTCAGGGTACTCCCTGCGAAGCTCCGCGGCGCGCTCCTCGGGGACGAGATCCATCTTGTTGAAACAGAGAATGAGAGGCGCCGACTCGGACCCGTTATCTATTCCGAACGTCTCCGAGAGGGTGGCCGTGACCGTCCGGATCTCCTCCTCCAGCTCCGCGCTCGAGGCGTCGGCGCACAGCACCTTCACGTCGGCATCGCGCGCCGCCGCCAGCGTCGAGGCGAAGGAGTGGACGAGCTGTGTGGGCAACTTCCGTATAAACCCCACTGTGTCCGTCACGACGAAGTCCGGTCGCGCACGGTCATGGCCGTTGCTGCTCCTCCCCTCCACCAGGCGCGTGGTGGTCTCCAGGGTCTCGAAAAGCCTGTCCTTTGTGGACCTCCCCGCCCCGCTCAGCGCGTTCAGGATGGTGGTCTTCCCGGCGTTGGTGTAACCCACAAGGGCGATGGTCGGCGGCCCCTCCTTTTTCAAGCGCGCCCCGCGTACGGCCCTCGCAGCCTCCTCCTGGTTGAGCTTGCGGTTTATGGTCTCCATCCGCCTGCGGATGGCGCGCCGGTCATATTCGAGTTGCTGCTCGCCGGGGCCCCTGGTGATGTTCCCACCACCCCCCAGACGGCTCAACTCCGGGTTTCTTCCCTTTACCCTGGGCAACCGGTACTCGAGGTCCGCAAGCTCCACCTCTAAGCGGCTGGCGGCATCCCTGGCGTGGGCCTCGAAGATGCGGATGATCAACTCCGTCCTGTCCACAACCGTGGTCCCGACAGCCTTCTCCAAGACCCTCGCCTGCGAAGCCGTGAGCTCGTCGTCGGCAACCACGAACCGCGCCCCAACCCTCTCCACAAGCCCGCGCAGCTCCTCCCGCTTGCCGCGACCCAAATATCCGGTTCCGTCCCTGCGACCCTGCTCCAGGACGCCCGCGACCTCCATGCCGAGCGTGGTCGCCAACCTCCCCAGCTCAGCCATGTGCCGCGGCTCCCCCGCCCCCACCAGTACAGTGCGCTCTTCTCTCATACCTTTATTATATCATGCATATAATTCAACAAATCCTTGTCGGCCGGGCTCTCGGCCACCATTACATCGGCGCGCCCTTTCAAGGTGCGGGCGAGTTTGTCGAACCACCGGATCTGGCGCCGGGCCAATTGTCGCGTCCGGGTGGAGATCCGGCTCTCCGCCTCTTCTATGGTCGTCTTTCCTTCGAGGTGCTCTATCAGCTCCTGCACGCCGATAGAGTTCATGACGGAGGCATTGACCGGCCCCACTTCGGCCATAGCTCTGAGTTTGGCCGCCTCTTCGCAGCCGTCACGGGCGATCCTCTCCGACCTCCTTGAGATTGCAGCGTCCAGCGCCTCGCCTCTGGGGCGCAAATAGACCACTGTCGTGTTGTAGCGCAGATTCCCATCCCAGATGGAGCCCCGACCGGGGCTTCCGGCGAGCTCGAGCTCCTTCGCCCTTGCGGCTCGCCGGGGGTTGGGGGCGTCGGCGGTTGTTCTTTGAGCCAGCAGCCGCACAGAGGAATCCACCTTCGGCGCGAGAGAGATGTCGAGCAGGATCGCGTTCAGGTACATCCCCGTCCCGGCGTCGAGAACGAAGGGTTGAATCACCCCTTCGATGATCTCTTGGGCTCGCGCCTGGTGCCTGGCGACGGTCCACTCCTCCGTGACGGAGACGATGCCGACGAGCTCCGCTGGCCGGCGCCTAGCCTGGTTGGTTATCGCGGGGATCTCGCGGTACACCTGCATGGAGTCAACGGCCAGCGTGTGAATGTGGCCGCCGTAGACCCCGGTCAGCCCCTCGGCCAGCGCGTCCGAGAGCTTGCTCTTCCCGCTCGCCGTCGGCCCGCAGACCACGATGGCCTTCTTTGTAGTAGCCATCAGCTCTCGGCTTCTTGCCGGCCCAGCGGCCCTGGTGTAGGTAGAGCCCGGTCCTGATTGACGGAGGCCCTTTCTCCTGATGGTTTCGCCTCTCTCGTCCCTTGGCTGACTGCTGATGGCTGACCGCTATGGAGCGCTATACAGCGTACAGCACGTGCGGACCCGCCGAAGCTATCCTCGCCTCCACGTACTCCCCTGGTCCTGCCCCGGTCCTCACGTGCACCGCGTGCCCGCCCCAGGTCTCGCCTATCGCCTTGCCGTCCTCGGCGCTCCCGTGGCGGATGTACACCTCTTCCATGCTCCCGACCTTGCGCTGGTTGCGCGCGAAAGCGCTCTGTTCCACGGCCCTGAGCACCTCGAGAAAGCGGCGCCCCACGACGTCTGCGGGTACAGCGCCTTCCAGCTCCGCGGCCTCGGTGCCCTCTCTAGGGGAGAACTTGAAGATGTAGGCCGAATCAAAAGCGCAGTCCTGGACAAGCTCGAGCGTCTGTTGGTGGTCCTCTTCGGTCTCCTTGGGGTGTCCGACTATGATGTCGGTGCTCAGAGTCCCATCCGGGACCGCTTCCCTGAAGACCTCGATCTTGCGCCGGTACCGCTGGGCCTTGTAGCCGCGGTGCATGATCCCGAGCATCCGATCAGAGCCAGACTGCACCGGCAAGTGCAGCCGCTTTACGATGGTCTCCTTCTCCCCGATGAGCCTCAGCGTGCGATCCTCCATGTTCGAGGGGTGGCTGGTCGTGAACCACACGCGCGGCGCCCTGTCGGCCACAGCCTCCAGCAGATCGCAGAAGCGCTTACCGTCGTGCCGCCAGGCGTCCACCGTCTGCCCCAGGAGCGTGACGTAGCCGGTCCCGCCCTCCACCAGCCTCTCGACCTCATCGAGAACGTTCTCCAGCGGGCGGCAGATCATGCGCCCCCTCACCGTCGGCACGATGCAGTAGCTGCACCGGTAGTTGCACCCCGTCATTATCGTGACGAACGTGCTATGTTCGCCCTCCGTGCCGGGCAGATCAGGGGTGTACGTCTCTCGCATCGTCGGTAGACCTACGAACTCCGCTAGTTCATAGGTATTATGCGTCCCCAGGACGAGGTCTATCCCGTACCGGCGCTGGAGATCGGCGGCTTCCTCTGAGGCACCGATGCAACCGGTAAGGGCTACCTTCTTGACGCGGCCCTCTCTCCGCAGGCGGTTGAGCTCCCCTAGGTGACCGCGGACGCGGTCTACGGCGTTCTCGCGGACGTAGCAGGTGTTGAGGATGACGAGGTCGGCTTCCTCGTAGGTCTGGACCTCGGCGTAGCCGGCGTCGAGGATCATGCGCCGCATGCGGTCCGAGTCGTGGACGTTCATCTGGCAGCCGAAGGTGCGTATGCACGCGGTCTTGGCGGTCTCCGAAGCGCCGGGGTCTCTCACTACCGCCCCGGGTTCGCTGGAGAGCTTTATAGGGGTGTCACTCATACTCCTCCTCCGGCTCGTAGATGCGGGCTCTCACGGAGACCTCTCCCGGACGGGTCCGCAGCTCGAGCTCCCCCAACTCTAGGTAGCCCGCCCTCGCCGCCCGCCTAAGTATATCCGCGATGCCGCCCCTTTCCTCCTCACCGAGCACGAGCACGGGCCCGTCGCCCACACCCCCTCCCTTCTTCCCCTCCACCCTCGCCCCCCCCCTCTCAGTGGCGCCGACGCGCCCAACGGCCGCTACCTCGCCCCGCCACACCCTCTGGGCCGTCCTCAAAGAGACCTCCAGCCCGAGCGCCCGGGCCCTCCCCCGCAACTCCGTCGTCGTAGCTGGCCACTGTATTATGTGGTTTTTTAAAAGGGAGGCTAGGATCCGGGCTGGGGGGGCGTGGTAGAGGTTCAGGTCGTCTCCGGCGAAGTTCTGGA
This sequence comes from Actinomycetota bacterium, assembly GCA_030776865.1. GTDB lineage: Bacteria > Actinomycetota > Rubrobacteria > Rubrobacterales > Rubrobacteraceae > JALYGY01. The sequence continues at coordinate 5,678 of JALYGY010000206.1, forward strand.
GGGTAGCGAGGAGGTTGGTCTGGGATGGGCGGGAGGCGGACTGCAGGGAGCGTTCGGGGAGGGTGTGGGTATCGAAGGTTACCTTTATGGCGGTGGGAGAGGAGGAGGAGAGGACTTCGGCGCTGAGGGCGGTGTTCTTGATGTGGTAGAGCGAGAGGCCGGACCCGTGGGGGGCTCTGTCGCTGTCGTAAAGGACGGGGCTCAGGTGACGGGTGGTTACGCCGGGCTCGAAGATCAGGGCTTTGTGGGTTTCGGGGATGCCGTGGCCGTCGTCGAGGACGGTAAGGGTACGGTAGCGGCGCTGTTTGAGGGTGGAGGCGACGAAGACGCTCCTGGCGCCGGCGTCGCGGGCGTTGCGCAGGAGCTCGAGGAGGGCATCCTCGACGTAGTGGAGGCGCGAGGGGGTGCGGCGGGCTCCCTCTGGGCCGGTGAGGCGGGCGAAGCCCGAGCCGAGGTCGCGGTAGGGGCCTTCTTCCAATGAGGTCCTCCCTACCGGGCGACCTCGCTCACGCGGCTCTCGCGGATGACGGTGACTTTGATCTGGCCTGGGTACTCCAGGTCGCTCTCGATCTGCTTGGAGATGTCGTAGGCGAGCTTCGCCGCTATGCGGTCGTCCACCTCCGAGGGCTGTACCATGACCCGGATCTCGCGGCCGGCCTGGATGGCGTAGGCCTTGTCGACGCCGCGGTGTCCGAGGGCTATGTCCTCGAGGGACCGCAGCCTTTCGAGGTATATCTCCGTCGTCTCGCGCCGCGCTCCGGGGCGGGCGGCAGAGACGGCATCTGCGGTGGCGACCAGCACGTCCTCAACGGTCTCCATCTCGATCTCGTGGTGGTGGGCGCTTATGGCGTGGACCACATCGTCGGACTCACCGCACTTCTTGGCGAAGCGACCCCCGATCAGGGCGTGGGTACCCTCGACCTCGTGGTCTATGGCCTTGCCGACGTCGTGGAGCAGGGCCGCCCGCCGGGCGACCTTGACGTTGGCCCTAAGCTCCTGGGCCATCATGGCGCAGAGGTTGGCCACCTCGACGGAGTGGGAGAGCACGTTCTGGCCGTAGGAGGTGCGGTACTTGAGCGCCCCCAGGAGCCTGAGCAAATCGCCGTGCATGCCGCCGGAGATCTTGGCGTCGTAGAGCGCCTGGCGTCCGGCCGCCTTCATCTCCTTCTCGACGTCCTTATTGGCTTTGGAGACGATCTGCTCTATGCGGCCCGGGTGGATCCTGCCG
>JALYGY010000207.1 GCA_030776865.1 Actinomycetota bacterium
AGGAGCGAAAAAAGCGGAGGCGGGACCCTGACCGGGTGGTAGAGGGGGCACTGCACTGGGGCACGCCGGTAATGGAGTCAGCGATCACGCTCATAACCGACGACGGGCTCTACTACAGGGGTCGGGATGCCGTGGCGCTCGCCGCACGGAGCACCATCGAGGAGGTTGCGGCCCTCATCTGGACGGGGGATCCGTCGAGGGGGGACGAGCTTTTCCTTTCCGAACCACCGGGGCTTCCGTCGCGCATCCGGGCCGCGCTCGGGAGCGCCCTCCCGCCGATCGAAGCCTTCCAGGTCCTGCTCGCATGGGCCAGCGCCGAGGACCCGGCCGCCTACGATCTGCGTCCCGCTGCCGTGGCGCGCACGGGTGCCCGCATCCTCCGCCTGATGGCGAACGTCGTTGCCGGGGAGGAGGCGAGGGGCATAGCCGAGACGCTGGCGCGCCGATGGAGGCCGGATGATCCGGGGGCGAGGGCGCTTCTTGACACCGCGCTCGTCCTCTGCGCGGACCATGAACTGCCCGTCTCGACGTTCGTCGCGCGCTGCGTCGCTTCCTCCGAGGCGACGCCGTACGCCGTGGTGGTAGCCGGTCTCTCGGCGATGGGGGGTGTCAGGCACGGCGGTCAGGTCGAGCTCGTCGAGGATTTCTTGCAGGAGGCGGAGGACATCGGCGACGCGCGCGCGGCGATCTCCGGCCGCCTCAGACGCGGGGAGAGGATCCCGGGTTTCGGGCACTCGCTCTACCCCGGGGGCGACCCGCGCGGGGCGGAACTGCTACGCCTCACCTCCGCGGCGTACCCGGACCCGTCCGCCGGCGCGCTCTCCGTCGCTGGCGAGGTCCTGGAGCTCATAGGGGAGCGGCCCACAGTGGACTTCGGGCTCGTGACGCTGGCGCGGGCGCTGGGGCTGCCGCCGGGCGCCGCCGTCACGCTCTTCGCCCTGGGGAGGACGGTGGGTTGGATCGGCCACGCAATAGAACAGTACGAGGGCGGCTCGCTCATACGCCCGAGGGCGCGCTACGTGGGGAGTTAGGTTTCAGGTATCAGGTAAATTAGCTGAGGCCCATAACCTGAAGCCTATACAGGCGGTAGATCAAGAGCGTCCAGCCCGCTCAGGATGATGAGGAGCACGGCGAAGGAGTTGAACGTCGCGTGGGCGACGAACGGCGGCAGCAGGCTTCCCGTTCGCTCGAACAGCGCGCACAGGATCACGGCCAGGATGAAGATCGCCGGCAACACGATTGGCTCCAGGTGCAGCAGGGCGAAGATTACCGACGAGACCAGCGCGGAGAGGATAAACGAAACCCTCCTCGCGGCCCTCCCGAAGCCTTGCTTTCCGAAGGAGTGCGTCGAGACCAGCCCGCTCAGCCGGTACAGGCCGTTGAAGATAGCACCCCTGAAGACAAGCTCCTCGACGGCGGGACCGAAGATGATGACCACGAGCACTATCGCCGGTACGGCCGCGGCCGGGCTCTCCCGGACCCAGCCTTCGAGCCCGCGCATAAACGGCTGCTGCACCGTCGACTCGGTCGAGTAGCCGAGGCGCTCGAGGACAAAGGTACTCGCCGGATTGACGAACAGGCTTATGAGCAGGGCCCCAAGGCCGGTCAGGACGCCGACGCCTGCCCCGACAAAGAGACCGCCCCTTGGCCGCGAGAACCCCAGAGGAGCCAGGGAGTAGCCAGGCGTCCGCCCGAAGCTCCGCGCCACAAAGACCCCGGCCCAGAACGCGCCGACCGTTAGCCCGACGAGCGCGACGTTGAGCAAGACTACCGAGAGCAGCGCCTGCTGCGGATCGCTAATCTCCGCTCCCTCCAAGATAGATCCCACCCGCGGGCCACCCCTCGGCCGCGTCCTCGAGGAGGCGGACCTTGATGGGGGCAGGGAGCAGTTCGATCTCCCGCAGCTCGTCTACCTCGACCCAGCGCAGCTCCATTAGGGTGGGCTCCGAGCCCGGCGCGACCTCAGGGTCGCTCCCGAGTTCGGCCTCCCCGTCACCTGCGGGCGTCATCCTGACCGTGAGATCAACGGTGTGGCGTCCCTCCCTGAGGAACTCGCTCACGTACAGCACGCCCGAATAGCGAGCCGAAAGACCGGTCTCCTCCGAGATCTCGCGCTCGGCGCACTCCGGTATGGTCTCCCCCGGCTCGAGCCTGCCGCCCGGCAAGACCCAGTACGGGTCCCGGTGTGGCTTCTGGTGGCGCACAAGGAGCAGGGCGCCACCGCGCTCCACGACCGCTCCGACCCTGATGCCGAAGTCCATCTCCCTCTGGAAACGTCGTTTCTCCGGGCTCACCGGTTGGCGGGCTCCCGAGTGCCGATCTGGCTTCCCACCCAGATGTAGCCGTCCGACCAGACCTCGCGCTTCCAGATGGGTACGATCTCCTTGATCCTTTCGATGGCGTACCGGCTCGCCTCGAACGCCGCACCCCTGCGCGGCGCGGCGACAACGATGGCGACGCTGGCCTCGCCCGGCTCGACCCTGCCCAGCCGGTGGACGACGGAGACCTCTCGCACGTCCCAGCGGGCCTCTATCTCCGTCCCGATCTCCTCCAGCTTCCTGTCGGCCATCGGCCTGTATGCCTCGTACTCGAGGTACTCGACCGAGGCTCCTTCGGACTCGTCTACCCTGGTGGTGCCGACGAAGGTGGAGATCGCGCCGCAATCCGGCCGCTGGACGGCGGAGATCAGAGCCGCCACGTCTATGGGCCTCTCGATGATGGCGAACACTTCTTTAGCCCCCGGAGACGGGCGGCAGCACCGCGACCTCGTCGCCGGAGGCGACGCGGGCGTCACCCCGAGCGTACTCGCCGTTGACGGCGAAGGCCAGAGTGTCGCGCATGGGGGAGAGATCCGGGTACCGCTCCGTCAACAGCGGCCACAGCTCGTCCAGCGTCATCTCCCCGGCCGCAACCCGCGTCTCGCGGGTCCCCGCGCGGTCCGCGGCCGCCCCGAAGAGCAACACCTTTATCTCGTCCACCTCTATCCCCCCGGCTCCGGGACGTAGTCCGGGCCGACCACGACCTTCAGGGTGTGGGGTAGGACCTCGAACTCGGCGGGCTCGTCCCCGATAAGCTCCCCGTCGGCTGTAAACTCCAACCCGCCGGGCTGGGTCTCGATCTGGATCCTCTTCGCCCTGGCGGAGAAGACACCCTCCTTGCCGAGGTAGTCGGATCTCGACAGGGCCGCGGGCGCGAGCGCGAGCGCCTCCTTGATCCCTATATCCTCGATGATCACGATGTCGAGGAGCCCGTCCTCCGGGTTGGCCTTCGGAGCCGCGAGCCAGCCACCGCCCGCGTAGCGGCAGTTGCCGACCGCCACGTTCACCGCGCGCAGCAGGCGCTCGTCGCCGTCGAGCATGACCCTC
>JALYGY010000208.1 GCA_030776865.1 Actinomycetota bacterium
TACATGCCGCTCAACATGCACCGCTTCGTCGGGAACCTCTCGTACGTGGGCTTCTTGATAGCCGGATGGGCGGCGTGGCGGTATCTGCGCAGCACCGCCGAAGAAGACCGAGAATACTACGATTGGATGGGCCACTGGGGCATCATATGGGGCTTCGGCTTCCTTATCATGCAGCCGTTCATAGGCTACGCGTATATGACGGAGATCAAGGCGTCCTCTCCCGAGGCTTTCAAGTACCTGATGATGGGGGACAAGTCCTGGCTCTTCAACCTGCTCGTGATAGAGCTGCTGATAATGAGCGTGGCCTCCGTGGCTTATTTCTTGCACAAGCTGCGGTTCGCGCTGAAACCGATGCCTAAAGCCCGTAACGTAACGATGGGGGCTCTTGGGTTCACGGCGCTCTTCGGCCTGCTCAACGTGGTCCCGGCCGACCTGTACCTTGTGCCCCAGATCGGGCTGGTCTTCGGCGAGAAGGTTGACTCTGACATCGGCTTGTTCGAGACACCGCCGATCCCGCTCGGGGCTATGTACCCCTACAAGTACATCGGGCTCATAGGTCTCGCGCTGACGGGACTCTTCGCGCTGACGCTCTACCTGAAGGCCGCCGCTACCGGCTTTCACTGGGGACGGGCCAGCCGGTGGAGCCAGTACGCGCTCTTGGCCGCCGCCGTTACCGTCGTTCTGACCATGATGACCATGGGTTACGCGAGGGAGACGGCGCGCAGGGCGGGGAACGAAGATGGCGGCTGGCTGATCCGAGGCTGCCTGACGCTCGAGGAGCGGTTCGTCGCCGAAGGCTGTCCCTCGGCCCCGCGGGAGACCCCGTGACGACGATGTTCTCTTGGGAGATGGTCCTCGTGCTCCCCCCCTTGGTGCGCTTCTTTATGGGGTTCTTCCTGATCCTGGTCTTTACTGGTAGCTCCGTGCTCCTGTTCTACTGGCTGGGCAAGGGGGAAGAGGGGGAGGAATAGGAGGGGGCGCGAGCGGGTTGGGCCAACCGCGGGCCCTATGGGTTCATCAGAATTCCAGGTCCACGTGTTCCTCTTCTATTATGGTCGGATCGCCGTCTCCGAGTCGGAGCCGGAAGCCCGAGAGATCCGCCTCAGGGTTGACCTCGAAGGGGACCTCGAGGTTGTAGATGACCTTGCCCTCCTTCTCCTCGCCGGGATCGAGGAGTGCTCTCTCGTTGAATAGGATGGCGTACTCGGGCACCACGTATTCGGTGTTATCGCTGGCGGCGGGCGGGCTCTCACGCCCCGCCTCGTCGACGAGGACCAACGACTCCGGGGTGAGCGTCACGGGTCCGTCGGAGACGTTCTCGACGGTGAAGTCTACGACCACGAGGTTGCCCCGCAGAGGGGCCGGCGGGAGCGCGAACCCCTTTACTTCGGTCGTTTGGCGGGCAGTCTCTATTGTCCAGGTGAGTTCACCCGCGGTCGTCGTCTCTCCGATAAAGTCGATCTTCGGTTCGAACTGCCTGGTCGCCGGTACGATGTTCCGTTCCGAGCCTCCGACCCGGAAGCTCTGGGCTGCATCGCTGATGATCCCCGTCGCCGCGAGCGAGCCGACCACGATAGCGGTAACAAAGGCGAGGATCCCCAACGCGCTGCCCAAGGACCTCACCACGGCCGTGACCATGCCTCCTCTCTACCGCCCGACTCCTCGACTGTCACATTACCCATATTAATGGGTGATAGCCGACTTCGCAGGTCGCCGATTCGGCCGAACGGGAACGTTAACAGAATCTTTATCCGAAAACCGAAGAGTCTTAACGAACGGCGACTAAGCTTGGGCGCGAGATCGCTCTTGAGGAGGACTTTTTTAGCGTGGCCGCGGAGAGCAAGAAACCAGAAGTGGTGGTCATAACGGGAGCTTCGACCGGCGTCGGACGGGCTACGGTCCGGGCCTTCGCCGAGCAGGGGGCGCATATAGGGCTTCTCGCTCGTAACGAGGATGGGCTGGAGGGCGTCCGCAAGGAGGTCGAGGCGGCCGGCGGTAAGGCCCTGGTGCTGCCGACCGACGTGGCCGACGACGAGCAGGTCGAGGCCGCCGCCGCGAGGGTCGAAGAGGAACTCGGCCCGATAGACATCTGGGTCAACGACGCCATGACGACCGTCTTTGCGGAGCTCAAAAACATCACGCCGGAAGAGTTCAAACGAGGCACGGAGGTAACCTACCTGGGGGCCGTCTACGGCACGATGAGCGCTCTCAAGCGGATGCTACCGAGGGATCGGGGCACGATAGTGCAGGTGGGTTCGGCGCTCTCCTACAGGGCGATACCGCTGCAGTCGATCTACTGTGGGGCCAAGCACGGCATGAGAGGCTTCACCGACTCGGTGCGCACCGAGCTCATGCACGAAGGCTCGAACGTGCACATCACGATGGTGCAGCTGCCAGGCCTCAATACCCCGCAGTTCGACCACTGTCGCTCCAAGATGCCCTACCATCCGCGGCCGGTGGCGCCCATCTACCAGCCGGAGGTGGCGGCCGACGCGATAGTGTGGGCCGCGCACCACAAGCGGCGGGAGGTGTATGTGGGCACCTCTTCGGTCCTGACGATCCTCGGCAACAAGGTAGCGCCGCCCCTTGTCGCCCGCTACCTGGCGCGCAGCGCCTACCAGGGCCAGCAGACCGGCGAGCCGGTGGAGGGCTCCTACCGGGCGGGGAACCTGTTTGAGCCCGTCCCCGGGGACTGGGGGGCGCACGGCGAGTTCGACGGACAAGCGCACGACAGAAGCCCCCAGCTCTGGGTGACCAAGCACCGCGGGCAGCTGCTGGCCGCCGCGGTCGGGGCACTGATCGGGACTGCACTCCTCAGGAGGTAACGAGATGGCCGGGGACGAGGGCCGGGTTCCCCCCTACCTGCGCCTGACAGAATCCTACGATCACCGCTCGGTACCGCCCGGCTGGGACGAGAATCCGACGACATGGCCCAAGCGGATGGTGCTGGCCGGGCTGGGCCTCATCGGCTTCTCTATCGCACTCTACCTGGGATTGTTCCAGCTGTCCGCGCTCTACTTTCCACGGCTCCAGCTCGGGGTCGTGGAGAGCGTATGGGACCCGTTCTTCAACAGCTACAAAGTGCTGGACTACCTGCATTGGCCCGACGCGATCCCCGGCGTCTTGGCCTACGGGGCAGAGGTGGTGCTGAACTTCGTCGGCGACAAGAACCGGTGGCGCACGGCGCCGTGGACGGTGATCGCTTTCGGCCTGATCATCTTCCCCGCCGCGGCGATAAGCGTCGTCTTGCTGATGGTCCAGCCGCTCGCCGTGGGCGCTTGGTGTACCCTGTGTATAGGGTCGGCCGTCATCTCCTTCGTGATCTGCGGGCTTGGCGCCGACGAGGTGCTGGCCACCCTCCAGCACCTCAGGCGGGTGCGCGAGTCGGGAGGCTCGGTGAAGCGGGCGCTCTGGGGAGAAGGGCTCAAGGGGCTTCTGCCTATACCTTTGCGAAAGAGGGGGGGTGAGTAGACCGTGTGGGCCCGCCTCATCAGCGCCTTGCTCGGAGGATGGCTCATGGCGGCCCCGGCCGTGCTGGGCTACTCTGGCGAAGCCGCCGCGTTCAACGACCGCGCCATGGGTCCCATCGTGGTCGGCGCCTCCCTCGTCGCCGTCTGGCAGGTGATGCGCCCGCTGCGCTGGTTCGAGCTGGTTGTGGGGTCGTGGCTCCTCGTAGCGCCCTGGATCTTGTACAGGTGGTACGAGACGCTGCCGACCGCCAACAGCCTCGCGGTCGGGCTAGCGCTCATAGGCCTGGCGTTTCTTGGGGGGAAGACCACCAAAAACGTCGGCGGGGGATGGGTTTCTGTACTCCCGTTTCTCAAACGGGAAGCTCGCGAGAAGTTATGAGCGGACGATCTTCGCGAGTCGGACGCTCGCCTCACGCCTCTTGGCCCGGAGATCCCAGGGAGGATCCGCATGCCCGATGACGCGCTTTACCCGCCCATAGGGGACTACGCTCTCATTGCCGACAGCAACTCGGTCGCACTTGTCTCTAGAGAGGGCTCCATCGACTGGTGCTGCATCCAGCGCATCGACTCGGGAAACTGCTTCGGGAGGCTGCTCGACTGGGAGAGGGGCGGCTTCTGCTCCATATCTCCTAAGGGAGGCATCGAGACCTCGTCTAGGCGCTACATTGATAACACTCTCGTGTTGGAGACGACTTTTCATACCGTCGGAGGGGAGGTCCGTCTGCTCGACTGCTTCGCTCTCCCCGCCAGTGCGGAGGATTACCCCTACCGCCAGCTCTTGCGCATCGTGGAAGGTGTACGCGGACAAGTGGAGCTGGACCTCAAGATAGCGCCCCGCTTCGACTACGGGGACGTCAAACCCTGGGTGCGCCATGAAGGCGTCAGGCGCTACAGCGCCATAGGGGGTAACGACGGTCTCTTGATCTCCTCTGACGCCGACATAAGGCCCGCCAACGACCACGATCTCGAAGCTGCGGTAAGCGTGCGCTCCGGGGAGCGGGTGCAGCTCTCGATCACCTCCGTCTCGCCGGAGAAGCTAGACGAGGAGGATGTGCGTGAAGTACCCGGTACCAAAGAGATGGATAGGCGCCTTAAGGAGACCATCGACTGGTGGGAGGGCTGGTGCTCGCACGCCGAGGTCGAAGGCCCCTATTCGTCGGGGATCGTTCGCTCGGCCATCACCATAAGAGGGCTCGTGAACGATACATCAGGCGCCATAGCGGCGTCTGCCACCACCTCCTTGCCAGAGATCCCCGGCGGCAGCTCGAACTGGGACTACCGCTACAGCTGGGTAAGGGACTCCTTCTTCAGCGTGCGCTCTTTGGCCGAGATCGGCTTCGAGGAGGAAGCCGAGCGTTACCGTCGCTTTGTGGAGCGCTCTTCGGCGGGCAGTGCCCAAGAGCTACAGCTCGTCTACGGTGTGGGAGGTGAGCGGCGTCTTACCGAGTTGACCCTCGGCTACCTTGAGGGCTATAAGGGGGCGTCGCCGGTGCGCATCGGCAACGCCGTCGCTGACCAGCTGCAGCTCGACGTATTCGGGGAGCTTCTGGAGCTCGCCTGGCGTTGGCGCCAGCGAGGAAACTCCCCAGACGACGACTACTGGCGCTTCCTCGTGAGGTTGGTCAACCGGACATGCAAGCTTTGGGAGGAGCCCGACCACGGCCTGTGGGAATCACGCGGCGAGCCGCAGCACTACGTGCACTCGAAGGTCATGTGCTGGACCGCTTGCGACAGGGGCGTTCGTCTGGCAGAACAGTGCATGCGGCGGGCGCCGGTTGACGAGTGGGAGAAGACTCGCGAGGAGATCCGCCACGCCATAGAGAGCGAGGGCTACGACGAGGAGCGCGGCACCTTCACCCGGACGTTCGGCACCAAGGAGCTCGACGCAGCCCTGTTGCTGTTGCCGAGGGCGGGATTCGTGGACTACAACGACGAGCGCATGGTCCGCACCACGGACGCCATCCGAGAAGAACTCGACGATAGGGGTCTTATCAAGCGCTACCGCAGCGAAGAGGAAGGAGCT
>JALYGY010000209.1 GCA_030776865.1 Actinomycetota bacterium
TGGAGAGATCGGAGGAACCGTGACAGCCATCCAACCCCGAAGAGGGACCAAGATCCAGTGTACGAAGTCTACGTAGCAGCGCACTTCGAGGCGGCACACCGGCTCGTCGGCGACTTCGGGCCGGCGACCCGCACCCACGGACACACCTACCGGATGGAGGTGATCCTGCGCGGAGAGCGCCTCTCGGATGACGGCACCCTCCACGATATCGGGGAACTCCGCCCCGCCGTGGAAGACCTCGCAGCCTCCCTCCACTACCGCGACCTGAACGACGTGCCGGACCTCGCGCACACCAACACGACGGCGGAGGCGCTGGCAAGCTATTGCTGGGAGAGGCTCGCGCCGCCGCTGCGAGGCCAGAACCTCGATTCCCTCACGGTGCGCATCTGGGAGTCGCCGCAGGTATACGCCGCCCGCGATGACAGGCTGGCCTGAGGAGCCCTTGCGCGTCGCCTTCGTGACGGTGGGAAACACAGACCGCCACACCGGCGGTTACCTCTACAACGCCCAAGTCCTCACGGCCCTGCAAAAAAGGGGCGTGGCGGTGGAGGAGATAGTGCCCTGTGGCGCCTCACCGGAGGAGCAAGAGGCCGCCGCCTCCCATCTCGGTTTAGTCCTAAACTTACGACGCTTCGACGTTGTGGTGGTGGATGCGCTGGCGCGGATCGTCTGCGCGCGATGGCTCGATGGCTGGCGGATGGAGCGCCCGGTCGTGGCGCTGGTGCACGAGCTGCCGAGCGTGGCTGCGCCGAAGGAGGAGAGACACGGGGAATGGGAGTACGAGGAGCCTTTATTACGGGCGGACCGTCTGATCTCCGTGAGCGAACACGGGAAGTCCATCCTCGAAGAGAGGGGTGTCCCCGCCGAGCGCATCCGGGTCGTCTCGCCCGGCTTCGACCGCCTCCCTATTGACAAAGTCATATCGTCCCCTGCCCTCGAGGGTGGGGTGCGCGCCCTGTGCGTGTCGCAGTGGATACCGCGCAAGGGGATAGTGGACTTGGTACGGGCTTGGACGCTGCACGAGCGTCCGGGGGCGTCGCTGGAGCTCGTCGGCGAGAAGGACGCCGATCCTGCCTACGCGGCCTCCGTGCGCGCTGCCGTGGCGGACGCGCCCGGCGTCACCGTGAGCGGAGCCGTGGACGACGCGGCGCTCGGGGCGGCCTACGCGGCTGCCGACCTCTTCGTATTGCCCTCCCGCTACGAGGGCTACGGCATCGTCTACGCCGAGGCGCTTGCCCACGGGCTGCCGGTCGTCGCGTGCAACGTGGGGCCCGTTCCGGAACTGGTCGGCGAAGAAGGGGCCGCGCTGCTGGTGGAGCCGGGTGACGTGGGGGCGCTCTCGGGGGCCCTAGATCTCCTCTTGAAAGACGCCACGCTGCGGAAGCGAATGTCGGCCGCCGCCCTCAGCCGCGCCAGACGATTGTCTCGCTGGGAAGATGCGACCGGCGGCTTCTTGCGCGTCCTGGAGGAGGTCGTGGCGGAGCGGTCACGCGACTCGATGTAGAATCCGCCCGTGAAGCGCAGGGACCTTCGCGAGCAGAACCGGCTCTCCTGGAACGCGGTCGTAGGAGCGCACGAGAGCCACCGCGGGGATCTCGCCGGGTACCTCCGCGGGGGAGGCCGCACCCTCTTCCCGGAGGAGCGCGCGCTGCTCGGGGACCTGTCCGGCAGAACGCTAGCCCACCTGCAATGCAACTCCGGCGGCGACTCCCTAAGCCTCGCTCTGCTCGGTGCGAGGGTCACCGGCGTAGACATCAGCGACGAGGCGGTCTCCGCCGCCCGCGACCTCTCCTCGGAGACGGGCATCCTCGCCGACTTCGTGCGCGCCGATGTCTACGACTGGCTCCAGAAGGCGGTGCTTGAAGGACGAACCTTCGACGTCGTCTTCTCGTCTTACGGGGTCGTCTGCTGGCTCCCCGACCTCGATGCCTGGGCTCGGGGGATCGCCGCGATCCTCGAACCCGGCGGACGATTCGTGCTCGTGGAATTCCACCCGGTAGCGGAGATGTTCGACGAGCGGTGGATCCGCGCCTACGCCTATCCCTCCGGCGGTGAACCGCGACTCCTTCAGGAAGGCGTGGGCGACTACGTCGGCGAGTCCGGGGGCGGGCTGACGCCCGGGGGGTACGGCGAAGGAGTGCGGGACTTCAGGAATCCTCAGCGCTGCCACCTCTTCCGGTGGGGGCTCGGGGAGGTTGTAACGGCCCTGGCCAGAGGCGGGTTGAGGATCGTTGTCCTCGAGGAGTACCCGTACTCGAACGGGGAGCGACACTTCGTCGGGATGCAAGAGTTGCCAGGACGGCGGATGGTTCCACCCGCGGAGGTACCTGCTGTGCCGCTGATGTACGGCCTCTCTGCCGAAAAGAGTTAGCAAAGGGGTGTAGAGGCACCCATTGGAGGGGAGGTGTCAGATCTCGGCGGGTACCATCATTCGTCTGTAGGGAAGGTTCGAGCGAGGGGGGTGTCGATGTCGTCTTCTGATCTGGCACGGTGGGGCTGTCTTGACGGACGGCGGACTCGAAGGCCGGCGAGTTCCTAGGAGAAGTAAAAGGCGAGCGCGGAGATTACGTAGACGCCGCAGAGCATCGCGCCCTCGAGCCAGTTGGACCTGCCGTCGAGGGCGACGAAACCGGTTACGACGACCGCCGCGCCCAAAGAGCCGAGCTCCAGCGGGGTGAAGACGAGCCTGAGGGGGTGACCGAGGAGGGGACCGAGGAATACCAGAATCGGGGTTACGAGGAGGGCGACCTGGATGGAGGAGCCTAAAGAGATCGCCATCGAGAAGTCCATTCTGTTTTTGTAGGCGATCTGGACCCCGACTATGTGCTCGGCGATGTTCCCGACTATGGGGACGAGTATGACGCCGACAAAGAGTTCGGAGATGCCGTACTCCTCGGTCAACGGCTCGATGGCCCCGACAAACGCCTCGGAGACGAAGGCGACGGCGGCGGTAGAGACGAGGAGCACCACGAGCGAGGCCGTCCGTCCGAACGGGGCGTGGCCCTCCCCGGTCGCCACACCGCCCTCGGGGCTGCGGAAGTAGAAGACCAGGTACAGGATGTAGAGGACGAACATCACCACCGCGACCTCGATGCTGAGGGTGGTCGGATTCGGGCCGGGGTCGGTGGCGGCGAAGATGGTTGGGAGGGCGAGCGCGGCGGCGACGATGGCGAGCATCGAGGCGTTTATCCCGGCGATGGTAGCGGAGAAGGTCTGGGTGCCGTTCTTCAGGCCGCCCAGAAGGAGGCTCGCCCCGAGGACGAGCAGGACGTTGCCGATGATCGAGCCGATGATCGAGGCCTTCACAACCGTCGTGAGGCCCGCCGCGAGGGCGAAGATGGTGATGATGAGCTCGGCGGCGTTGCCGAAGGTAGCGTTGAGGATGCCCCCGATGCGCGGCCCGGCGTGGTGCCCCAGAGACTCCGTCGCCTGTCCCAGCACCCAGGCAAGCCCTATGAGGGCGAGGGAGGAGACGGCAAAGATGAGCAAGGTGGGCGCGTGCGAGAGCTCCACGACGACCACCCCCAGGGCGAGCAGGGCGGTGCCTCCGTAAGCTATCTTATGAATCAACGCGGAACTTCCTTTCGTAAAGCACGGCGGCTATCTTATAAGATAAGCCGGTTGGACGTTGCTATCCTAAAAGGAGACCTTTGATCGACTACCACCTGCACGTCGTCGCCCACGGCGAGAGGCCGATGACGGTCGAAAACATCCTTGCGTACTGCGAGGTCGCCAGGGCGAGGGGCATTCGCCAGATGGGTATCACCGAGCACGACCGTTACCTCGACGACATAGACCTGGTGGCTTTCCGCGAGGCTCGCGAGCTCTCGCGGGACGTCGAGCTGCGCCTGGGGATCGAAATAGACTTCGTCCCCAGCACGGAGGAGCAGATGGACCACTTCGCGGCGGCGCTCCCCTACGACTACATCATCGGGAGCGTGCATCGGGTGGGCGGCGAAGAGGTAGATCACCCCGACCACAAAGAGATCTACGACAGGTGGGACACCTTCGACCTCTACGAAGCGTACTACGAGAACGTTCGCGAAGCCGCCCTCTCGGGACGCTTCGACATCCTCGGCCACCCTGACCTCATAAAGATATTCCGCCACTTCCCCCAGCGGGACATCGCTGGCATGCTCGAGGAAACCGCCGATGCCGTGGCGGAATCCGGCATCGTCGTGGACGTGAACGCGGCGGGCCTCAGGAAACCCATAGGCGAGATCTACCCCTCCCGCCCCTTTCTGGAGATGTTCCACCGCCGCGGAGTCCAGATCATCCTCTCCTCCGACGCCCACGCCCCCGGCGAGGTCGCCGCCGGCTACGATGAGAGCCTCGCGCTCGTCCGCGACGTCGGCTACCGCGAGGTCGTCACCTTCAAGGATCGCGAGCGCGGAACTCTAGCGCTATGACCGAGGAGCTCTTTCTGAACGACTCCTACCTCCGGGAGTTCGAGGCTCGGGTCGTGAGGCTCGCCGGTCGGGAGGCGGTGCTCGACAGGACCGCCTTCTACCCCGGCGGCGGAGGCCAGCCTCCGGACAAGGGCCTTCTCGGCATCGGACCCCTCCGCGCGAATGTGGTTGATGTCCGACGCGGAAAAGGCGAGGCCAGCGGCGATATCGTCCACGTCCTCGACAACCCCATCCCCAACACCGTCCGGGACCTCAGAGGAGAGCTCGACTGGGAGCGGCGATTCGCCCACATGCGCCACCACACCGCCCTGCATGTGCTCTCCGGTGTGATCTGGGAGAGCTTCGGGGCGAAGGTGACCGGCGGCCAGATGCGCGCCGACCGCGCCAGAATGGACTTCTCCTTCCCCGGCGAGTGGACCGCCCGCGTCGTCAGCGAGATAGAGCGGCTGACGAACGAAGCGCTCGCTTCGGCGCGGCCGGTGAAGGTCTACGGGCTGCCTCGCGAGGAGGCCCTCGAGAACCCCGATCTCATCCGCACCCAGGTCAACCTCGTGCCCGAGCGGGTGAGGGTGATCCGGATCGTTGAGATCGAGGGCCTGGACACCCAGGCCGACGGCGGCACCCACGTCGCCAACACCCGTGAGGTCGGACAGATGGAGATCACCGGCCACAAGAGCAAGGGTCGCCAGAACAAGCGGGTAGAGTTCGTCCTGCGGTGAAGATTCTCGGCCTCGTCTTGCTAACCCTCTTGGTCTTCGGGTGCGCCCAGACCCCCGAGCGCTCGGATGCGGATCCGTCCCAAACGACCTCGGAGACGACCGCGAAGGCTACAAAGACCGCTCGAGTTTCGAGGCTTCCCACCGTGACCATCGACGCTTCGGGCGGCGGGGAGGTGAGGGTGCGGGTCGAGATCGCCGACGATGACTCCGAGCGCGCGCGCGGCCTGATGTACCGCACCGCGCTGGCGGAAAACCGGGGCATGCTATTTGTCTACGAGGTGGAGCAGAAGCTCTCTTTCTGGATGAAGAACACCCACATACCGCTCTCGATAGCCTTTATAGACGCTGAGGGGCGGATCGTGGACATCCAGGACATGGAGCCCCTGGACGACGACCCACCCTCCTACGTCTCCGCCGAGCCCGCAAGGTACGCCCTTGAGGTCAACCAGGGCTTTTTCGAGGAACGGGGCGTGGAGGTGGGGGACAGGGCCGAGTTGCCCGAATAGCCCCCCGCTGGTGGCAAACGTCATTCGCAACGCGCAGGTGCATCCCCTCACGCGCGAGATGGCCGAGCCCTACTTTCAGCACCGCGAGCGGATGCGGTACCTCTTGGCGATCTCGACCTCTGGGGTCAGCCGGACAGACCGTTGCGCAGAGTATCAGCCACCCGGAAGGGATCCGAGGCGACGACGGAGGCGGCGTAGAGCTCCATCGCCCCGATGTCTGAGGTGCGGTTCGCCGGACTGCCGCGATCCACGAGGTAAACGACCGTCGGGAAGCCGGACCAGTCTTCGTCCACAGGGGCGAGCGGGGGCATGTAGAAGGCGACGTTGAAGGTCCGGACGCCCAGAGTCCGGACATAACCCTCCAGCAGCGCTCCGACCGTCCGCTGGAGGGAATCGTCTTCGGGGCTACCGCCGGTCACGACGAGCTCCTTCTCCTTGACGGGGGAGAGGCTCGCAAACGCCCGGACGCCCTCTTCGGCCGGGATGGCGAGGGCGAGTGCGTCGTGGACGCGGTAGAGGTCACCGAAGTAGTCGGAGCCGTGTTCGGCTCTGTAAGATCCGGCGGCCCGGCGGAGACGCTCGACCTTCGGGTAGTGCGCGCCGCGGGTGGCGGTGACCTGGGCGTGCCCGTGGATGATAGAGCCCCCGGCGCGCCAGAGGCAGTTCCACATGAGAAACGGGTATCGGGCCTCCGGGTCGGTCTCGAGGGCCCTGCGACCCCAATCCAGGCCCACGGAGACGTAGTCGGCGACCTTCTCAGGGGTGAGGTGGAGGGGATTGTGGTCGTCGAAGACGATGACCCCGTGGAAGCCATCGTATTTGGCGACGTTCGAGGCGGTTACCGAGTGCTCGCCCCGTACCCTCCCGAAGACGTCAGCGGGGGTTCCCTCCTCCGGGCGGCAGAACGGGTCGCTGACGGTGGCCTCTATCTCGCGCTCGATGTTCACGCTTACGCCGGTGTCCAGGGGGCGGGCGGCGCGCAGGCCGTTGAAGAGGGTCCCCTCCAAGGTCACGCGGTTCGTGACCTTTACGATGCGTTGCTCCCGCACGGCGCTCACAGAGCCGAAGGACCTCTCGATCCAGGCACGCATAGCCTCCGGCGGGTCGAGGCGGCCGGTGGTCGCGCAGACGTCGAAGATGCGGTGCGCGAGGGTACGGTCATCGGGTCGCAGGGTCCCCACGAGTTCGGGGAGGTCGGTGATCTTGCGTTCGGCTGCTTTGCTCATGCGCTCGGTGCGTTCATCACTTGCTCGCCCCTCCTCGTGTCGCCCGCGGCCAGTATTTCAGAACAAAAGGAGGGCTGCCACACGGTGGATCTTTTAGGTTCGACGCCCCCCGCCGAAAGGGCGAACGCGGCGCGAGGTAGGGGGTGGTCCCCGTCCTGGCTCTTTGTCTGTCCTCTCACCGCGCTCGCCCGTGAGGGGTGGTATACGCTCACCGTTGGATGTCAACTCGCAAGAGGAGCAGGATGGTCCCCGAGAGCGCGAACGGTGGGATGGAGGACAAGGTCGTCCTGATCACGGGCGGCACCTCTGGCATCGGCAAGGCGGCGACGGCGCTCGTCGCTATGGGCGCCGAGGTCGTCGTGACCGGGCGCAACAGAGAGCGGGGAGAGGCGGCGGTCGAGGAGATCCGGCGCGAGTCCGGCCGCGAGAAGGTCTCTCTGATGCTCGCGGATCTCGCGGTGCAGGCGGAGGTTCGCGAACTCGCGGGTGAGTTCAAGGCGCGGTACGCCCGGCTCGACGTGCTCGTCAACAACGCCGGGCTGATCCAATCCCGGCGCACCGAGACGCCAGAGGGTATCGAGCTCACCCTCGCCGTGAACCACCTGGCCCCGTTCCTACTGACGTACCTCCTCTTCGACCTGCTCGAAAGGAGCGCCCCGAGCCGGATCATCACCGTCTCCTCCGAGGCCAGGCGCCACGCAGAGATAGATTTCGACGACCTGCAATCCGAGCGGCGCTACCGCGGCTTCGCGGTCTACGGGATGACGAAGCTGGCCAACATCCTGTTCACCTACGAGCTGGCAGAACGCCTGAGAGAGAGCGGTGTCGTGGCCAACTGCGTTCATCCCGGCGGGGTCAACACCGACTTCGGCAACAACAACCGGAGCCTCGGGATCCTGCTCTTCCGGGCAATGAAGCCCTTTATGCGGACCCCCCGCCAGGGGGCCGACACCGTCGTCTACCTCGCCTCCTCTCCCGAGGCGGGCAGGATGAGCGGGAAGTACCTGATGGACTGCGAAGAGGTCTCGCCCGCGCAGCCCCGCGACAAAGGGTTGCAGAGGAGGCTGAGGGAGGTCAGCGAGGAGCTAACCTCCCTCAGGGTTCCGTCGTAGAATTAGCGGGTTTCGTCAAGAGCGTTTTGATAAGGGCGGTTTTTGAGACAGTGAGAGGGAAGATTTGTTAGCGGGCCGCAAGGGCGGCATCGAGGTAGAGAATCTGGTCCGGGAGTTCAGAAAGGGTCCCAGGGCCGTAGACGGCGTGAGCCTCACAGTGGAGCCGGGCGAGGTCTATGGCTTTCTCGGCCCGAACGGGGCCGGCAAGTCCACGACAGTCCTGATGCTCACCACGCTCCTTCCGCCCACCAGCGGCACCGCGCGCGTCGCCGGATACGACATCGTGAAGGAGGGACCGAAGGTACGCGCCTCTATAGGGGCGGCGCTCCAGGAGGCCGCCCTCGACCCGTTTCTCACCGGCCGGGATCACCTGCGGCTCCAGGCTGCGCTCCATGGTCTGTCGCGGGCAGAGCGAAGAAAGAGGGGTGACGAGCTCCTGGAGCGCGTCGGGCTCTCGGAGGCCGCGGACAGGAGGGTGCGCGGCTACTCCGGCGGGATGAAGCGCCGGCTCGACCTCGCGCTCGCTCTGGTACACCGGCCGAGCATCCTCTTTCTGGACGAGCCCACGACGGGCCTCGATCCCCAGAGCCGCAGCGCATTGTGGTCGGAGGTGAGCCGCCTGGCGCGTGAGGACGGGGTGACGGTCTTCTTGACGACGCAGTACCTGGAGGAGGCCGACGTGCTGGCGGATCGGGTCGGGATTATAGATCGAGGCGAGATAGTCGCCGAGGACACACCGGAGGTGCTGAAAGCCGAGATCGGACGCCCCAGCGTCGAAGCCACGCCTATGGAGCCCCGACAGCGTGAAGCCGTCACGAAGGTTCTGGGGCGCTTTGGCGGGGAGATCCCCGCTCAGCCCGGGGCCGTCGCCGTCCGCCTCGACCACGGGGCCAGCGACCTCGCCGACGTGGTACGCGCCCTGGACGCCGAAAACCTCAAGGTCTCCAACTTGAGGCTCGACGAACCGAGCCTGCACGACGTGTTTCTGGAGAAGACGGGACGGTCGCTCGAGGGCGCGGGCGAGGAAGAGGCGGCTGGGGAGGCGCAGGCATAGGATGGGCTCCTCACTCCTTACCCAGGTCGCGGCGCTCGCGCAGCGCTCCGTGCTGCGGACGGTGCGCCAGCCAGCGGTCATCGTCTCGGCGTTGCTCTTCCCGATGATGTTCTTCTCCATCAACGCCTACGGGCTCGACGCCGCCGCGCGCATCCCGGGCTTCCCGGCCGACTCCTACCTAGACTTCGCCTTCGCTTTCCCGCTCATACAGGCGTCGCTCTTCGGCGCCATCACGGCGGGTGCCGACCTCGCTCGCGACATCGAAAGCGGCTTTTTCGATAGGCTCTCGCTAACCCCGATGCGCCCGGTGGCCCTGCTCCTCGGAATGCTCGCCGGGATCGTGGCCCTGGGGCTCCTGCAAGGCGTCGTCTTCCTCACGGTGGGAATCCTCATGGGGGTGGACGTGAGTAGCGGTCTCTTCGGGATGGTCGTGATCGTGCTGCTCACGGTGCTCGTAGCCCTAGGGTTCGGGGGGATCGGGGCGATCCTGGCGCTGCGAACCGGTTCCGTCGAGGCGGTCGAGAGTGCCTTCCCGCTCTTTTTCGTGGCCATCTTTATGTCCAGCATCAACCTGCCGCGCGACCTGATCGAAGCCGACTGGTTCCGCTTTGTGGCGACGATCAACCCTATCTCCTACCTTGTCGAGGGCATCCGGAGCCTCGTGATCACCGGTTGGGACTCGCAAGCCCTGACGCTGGGCTTCGGCTGCGCCGCCGGCATCGTCGTGCTCGCTCTCGGCGGGGCGGCGGCATCTCTTAAGACGAGGGTGGCGTAGCGGTGGGCGCGTTCTTCTCGGTTGCAGGGGCGGTGGCAGGACGCCAAATCTACAAGTACTTCGCCAACCCCGCCTTCCTGGCGCCGGCCCTCTTCCCCCTGTTCTTTTTCGTCGCCTTCGCGGGGGGACTGACGCGGGTGGGCGACGTGCCCGGCTTCGACTATTCGGCGGGCTACATAGCTTTCCAGTACGTCTGGGCTCTCTTGCAAGCCGTCGCGATGGGCGGAGCCTTCACGGGGTTCTCCATCGCCAGTGACTTCGAGAACGGTTTCGCGAAAAGGCTCATGCTCGCCGCCTCAAACCGCTCTGGAATAATCCTCGGTTACTCGGTCGCCTCGCTCGTGCGCGTCACCATCACCGGTACGCTCGTAACCGTCATCGCACTCCTCACGGGGATACCAATGAGCGGCGGCTTCGACCTCTTCGGCCTGATCGGGCTCGCCATCCTCGTTAACGTCGCGGCGACGCTCTTCGGGGCGGGGGTGGCGATGCTGATGCGCACGCAACAGGCGGGGCCGGTGATCCGAACGCCCATCTTCCTGGTTCTGTTTCTGGCCCCCGTCTTCGTACCGCTGAACCTGTTGCGGGGCTGGATCGAGACGGTCGCCCGCCTGAACCCCTTTACCACCATCCTCGACGCCGCCCGCGGATTGCTCGCCGGCGAGCCGACGAGCGTCCTCCCGGCCTACGCCATCGGATTGGCCTTGATCTTCGTCTTCGCCCTCTGGGCACTCCTCGGACTCCGCAGCGCCGAGAAGGCGGGATAGGGAAATCCGCTCAGCCTCGGCCGTGGGGCCTGTCGCGCACCCACTCGGTGAACCTTGTGATATCCGGATGAGCCGAGAGCTCCTCGAGGGAGTCGTAGCGGCGCCCGAGGTCTCCGTTGGAGAGAGCGATGTGGACGTTACGGTGGCACGGCCTACACAGCGTGACGGTCCTGCCGGGGTCGCGCCGCTTCATCTCGCGGCGGCCCCTCTTTCTACGCCTCATCCTCTTGCGTAGGATCGCGGCAGGAAGTGGTGTCGGGTGAGGGCCCCCTCGCCGACTCGCCGGGCACACAGCTCGCATCTGCCATCCACGCCTGAATCGAGGTTCTCATCGTCTGGCGCCATGCCGCGAGATTATACGGGCTGCGTAGGTGGG
>JALYGY010000210.1 GCA_030776865.1 Actinomycetota bacterium
TTCAAGGACCTATGAGAGAGCGAAGGATCCCGGAGACGCTCGAGGAAGCCTACCGGCTGCGCGATGGGGCCGAATCTCTTCCCGAGCGAGATTTCTACCAGGAGCACGTCTACCGCCTCAGACGTGAGGAGTACCGTTCGCGGGGAATTCGCACGGAGATCTCCTCGAGGAGGCGCGAGCGCCAGAGCGCCATCGAGTTCTCGCGCGAGATGTTCTTTTTGGAGGTCGCGGAGATAGCGGGCCGGGGGGCCGGGCGCCAGGGCGGCCGTGAGGCCCGCAGCGCCCAGCATGAGGCTCGCCGCTACGCCACCCGCCTCGACACCCATGCCTTCCTCAAGCAACTCGCCTCGCCCCACTCCGGGGCCGTGGAGATGTACAGACGCAACTACCTCGAGCTCCTGAGGATGGGCAAGTCCCCCGGCGAAGCCTACTACCTCTCGCGGGTCATCGGGCTCGTCAGGGACGAGGAGTTCCGGCGCACCCTCGAGAGCGTACGGGATACCGGTTACCCCACCAAGGGACGGCTGGCGTACACGGTCGAAAAAGCGGCGATCCAGATCCGGGACCTCCCCGGCGGGATGATCCTGATCCTCCTTACCTTCTTCGCCTCGCTCTTCGCGTTCGTGTGGGCTACCAAGATGTGGGGTCCGCCGGCGAGCGCGGGCACCATCTTCTTGGTCTCTTTGGGCCTCGTCGCGGCCGGGGGGCTGATGTTGATCTCCGCCGTCTTTATCGTTACCTTTATTAGATCGATAAACAAGTAGCCCCGGCATACGGGGGGTAGTGCGCCTGGAATCCCGCTGGAGCAAGGTACTTTCCCCCGAAACGGCTGATCTGTTGAGGCAACTCAGCAGGGATGGTCCTGTCGACCCCCGAACCGTTGGTATTCAGTGAGCGGGAGCGGTGAGGACCAGTCTCACCGGTATGAAATACCGTTATGTGTTGTAAAGCTCGGTTAACCAGAGGTTGTACACAAAAGCCATAGTGGGTGCGGTTCCGGCAGCTGGAGCCGGTGCCCGTATCGGGGTGATGGTGGGGAAAGGGAAAGGAGGAGTACGGGCACCGGTTGAAGTCTCAGTATCGGGTATGACGACCCGACGCTATGTGTTATGGAACACACATGGGCGCCATCATCCTACCTACACTGCAAACACTACCGTGCTACAGGAGCGCTGGGGTACTACGGAGCAGGTTGCACTTGACGCTCAACGTGGATAACGAGGCTGGTCTGGCGTGGTTGGAGGACGCATTGGCGTACGCCTTCACGCAAAGAAGACCAGAGCTCTGGGCCTACCTGGAAGCGGTCATGGATGAAATTTTGTTTGAGATGGAGCTATCTGCCACCCGACCACTAGGGTGAGTACGACACAGGCGATGATAGTTTATCGGAGCGGTGTAGAGGGCCAGGGGCCGGGTTTTCGCCCAATGGGCAGGGGCTGGTTAATAGTGGTCTAGTTCTATCTGAGTAGGTTTTCTGAGTGCGGGATGTACGCCAGTGTAGAGCCCCGCTCCATGACAAGCAGACGACCACAGAGCAGTGCCTAACGCTGTGAGTAGATCGAACCCATCTGAGAGCAGTTCTGCGCCCTGCTGCTCCAGCGAAGCGTAGACCATCTGCTCGGCTGCCACCGTCATCCTTCTGTCAAGGGAGAAGAGCGCTCTTGCGCAGGGTAATCTTTATCGCTACCTTTATCAGGTCATAAACAAGTAGCTCCGGCGTAGGGGAGAGCCGGGCGAGATCAGGCTTGAAGGGGGCCCGATCTACGCACCGCCGCCCAGACCGAGAACGCCTCCCGAGGTCGAGACGAGCCGCCGCGAGCGATCGAGAAAGGCTCGGCACAGTCGACGCCGGCGCCGGTGGGTGGTCTTTCTCCTGTTCCTTGCCTGCCTCCTGGGCCTCGTGGGAGTACCTTTTCTGTTCACGCCCGAAGGAGATCCGGTGTCTCGCGTGGAACTCCCCACAGTGGAGTCCCAACCCGCCCCACCCGAGCTCTCCCCGCAGCTCACCGCTCGGACCCTCCGGACCAGGCTCGAGCAGGTGGCTGCACGGTACCCCGGAACCTACGGAGTCGTGGTCTACGACCCTTCCGCGGGCGAGACCGTCGCGCTCAACGCCGACCGGCGCTTCCCGGCCGCCAGCCTCACCAAGCTGCCCGTCCTGTTCGCCCTCTACAGGGCCGCCGCCCGCGGTGAAGTGAACCTCGAGGATGAGATCTCCATCCTCCCCTCAGACGTCCAGGACTACGGTACCGGCGTGCTGTACAGATACCCTGACAGGTACCCCGTCGGCTACACCATGACCCTGCGCGAGTGCGCGAGGTTCATGATCGAGGAGAGCGACAACACCGCCTGGGTCATGCTCAACCGCTACCTGGGAGAAGAAAGGATAGAGGCCGAGCTGGACCGGATAGGCGCGACTTCCACGGCGTACTGGCACCCCAACATCACGACCCCAAACGACGTCCTTCTGATGTTGAAGACCATCGCCGATCCTTCCTACACCAGCCCCCGGCTCTCGTCCGAGATGCTCGAGCTCATGACGAATACGTCCTTCGAGGACCGCCTGCCAGAACCACTGCCGGAGGAGGCCCGCGTCGCGCACAAGATCGGCTCCTACGGCGACACCTTCTCAGACGCCGGGGTGGTCTTCCCTCAAGGCCCACGGGGCGCCGAAGACGCCTACTTTATCGTCGTGATAGCGGGAGACACGACCGAGTGGACCGCCCGCTCGTCTATACAGCGCATATCCCTGGTTACTTACCAGTTGCTCGGGGAAACGCCTCGTCCGTCCCGAAGCCACAACCGGACCTGACGCTCGGGAGCGCCGACGATCAACGCTCTCACGCACGAAAACTCACGTTCGAGACTTGGCTTTCACGCCAATATCGTTAGAGAGCAAGCACCAAGGGGAGCGCCACGTGAGGCGTGCATAATGGGCCCGCTGGCATCCATCGTCCTTCATGCCCCTCACTTCTCCAACCGCACAGCATCAGGAATACCCTCGTAGTGCCTTCTTCGGGAGAACAGCCAACGTATTAAGAAATTTTAAGAAATTGGTAAAAAGTACGGTGAATGGTGTTGACATTGGGGATCAAGAGTGAAAGAATGCAGCGCGAGGTAGTCTTCGGATGTATAGGAGGTAAAGAGTTGAGGAAGATAA
>JALYGY010000211.1 GCA_030776865.1 Actinomycetota bacterium
CTCTCCGCCCTGCCGGAGTGGACCGAGGAGGCCATCGAGGAGTGTGTGCGAGGGCTCGCCGCCGAGAAGGAGAAGGGCGCGCGGCACCTCATCCATCCCCTGCGCTTCGCCACCACCGGGCGCACCGTAAGCGCCGGGCTCTTCGAGACCATGCAGCTATTGGGACGCGAGCGCTGCCTGATGAGGATCGAAGACGTCCTCGAGAAGATGCAGCGGCTCTCCTCGAAGCATCTGAGCTAGTAAAGCACTTCAGCCCCTCAGCTTTTCGCCCCCCCGGGCTCTTAGCCAGCGGGCGCTTTGCGACAAAGCAACGGACCTCGCTACCCTGCTGTAACGCTTTGACGAAAAGAGGGTCATCGGCTAGAATCTGACCTCGCCTGTCGGCACGGCCCCATCGTCTAGAGGCCAAGGACATCGCCCTCTCACGGCGAAAACCCGGGTTCGAATCCCGGTGGGGTCACTGAGGTCGACGTAACTACCGCTCGCGATCCTCCCGCGTCCGCCGATCTCGCTCATGCGCTTTTTCCGGCACTTCGCTCGCTTCTTCTCTTATATCGCGGGTCTTGTCCCACTGCCGGCGGTCTTCTTCGCTCGCTTCCTCGCTTATGTTGCGGGTCTGCTCTTCCCGTACCTCGCGGCCCTTCTCGAACTGGCGGGGATCCTGTTCTCTGCCCATCAGTCTCTCTCCTAACATACCTCGTCGCCACCATTGTAGCCGTATGCGACGCTGCTCGACGCCCTTCCTTAGCAGTTGGCAAGAACAAGGTCGCACCGGGAGAGTGGGTCAGCCGTTGTTCTGCAAGGGCATC
The DNA here is from genome assembly GCA_030776865.1 of Actinomycetota bacterium. Taxonomy (GTDB): domain Bacteria; phylum Actinomycetota; class Rubrobacteria; order Rubrobacterales; family Rubrobacteraceae; genus JALYGY01. The sequence continues at coordinate 810 of JALYGY010000211.1, forward strand.
ACCCTATCGTGGCGAAAGCCTGGCGGTCTGTATTCCGGTGAGATCATTCTGTAAAGCTCACCTTGAGGCGGGCAGTTTCATGTCAGGAAGAGGAGCGCGAAGACCGCGCCAACGGCCGCACCCGCGAGAGCCTCGGAAGTAGTGTGCGCCCCGTGTGCGACCCGCGCCCAGACCACGAGCGGTAGCGCGCCGGCGAAGATGATCCCCGGGGGACCGAGCACTAATAGACCCGCGGTTGCGGCGTGCCCGGCGACCGTGCAGTGGGCGCTAGCCTTGAAGAACAGCGTGAAGAGAGCGACGGCGCCGCTCGCGAAGCCCATCGAGAGCGTCAGCAGAAGAAGGTTCTCTGGAGCGTCGAGTAGCGCCAGGGCCGCGAGCAAAGCTACCAACGCTGCCAGCAGGAACAGGGCGGGTGTGAGACGTTCGGCCCGGGCCGAGATCCAGAAGTCCCCCACCCTGGAGCGGCGCCGCATAAGAAGCACGTACCCGGCCACCGCCGCGGCCGCGAGGAGCTCGAGCGCTACGTACAGGAGTGCCCTAAAGGCCTCAACTTCCGAGAGGGCCACGAGAGCGTAGAGCGCCGTGAAGATAGCGAACGGGTTGAGCACGTTCGTGAGGGTGCGGGCCAGGGTCCGGGCGACCATAGGGGGTAGAATCTAGCATGTGCATCCGGGGCGCACATTCGAGGAGGACGCCCTCGCGCTCTGGTACGAGCTGGGGCGTCTGTACTCGGGCGCGGGGGGCGGCGGACACCGGGCGACGAAGGCTAGCTTCACGGTCGTCTGCCTCGTCGGGGCGCTGGTGTTGCTCTCGGCTCCCCTTGTCGGCACGGGGTGGGCCGGACCCTTCGCGCCGGCGATCCCGGTGGCGGCCGGGCTCCTGTCGGGGAGCGGCCTGTTCTTGTGGGAGCGGTCGAGGCTGCGCCGGCGCGCCGGCGTTCTCCGGCGAATGCTAGCGGAGAGGGGGCTCGACGCGGAGCGCCCCGCGAGGGATGGGCTCGGCGCCTACTACGACGTCCAGCTCATCTTGCTGAGAAGCGAGTACGAGTATCTGCGGCTGCGCGGAACCGGCAAGAGCGTCCGGCTCTTTGAAGAGTCCTTCGGCTTTACGCCGGAGGACCCTTTCGAGACCGGACCCCTGGACGTCGCCCCGGACACGGAGAGGATGCGGCTGCTGCGGGAGCGCTGGGAGCGGCGGCTCGCGGCGAGAAGGCAGCACGGGATGGAGCCACCGGCGCTGGGGCTTAGAGAGGACCTCGCCTACCGCGTCTTCCCCAGGGAGATGACCGTACCGGCGGAGCTGGCGACTCGGCGGGCGTATCTGGGCATCTCGCGCGAGCTTCTTCTCAAGCGCTATGGTCGGGACCCCAGCAAAAAGACCGATCTCATGCCCGACGCGCTGCGGCGGCGGGTGAAGCGGGACTTGGGCGAGTACGCGGCGCTCACACAGAGGCCAACCCGGCGGTCACAACCCGGAGCCAGATCAGGGCCACAGAGATAGGTACGAAGCTCACCACGGCGGTGACAACGGCCGTGAGGAACGAAGTCCGGTAGACGAACCGAATCCCGATCCCCATCAAGACCATCAGGGCGTAGGTGACGGCGAAGGCGCCAACGACGGGGACGGGGCTAAGGATCAAGGCCCCACAAGCGTACGCCGCCATGCGGTAGACCTCCCGAAAGCTCGACACCTTCCCGACGAAGGTTCTGATGGAGAGCAGGTAGACCCCCGCCACCACGCCCACGGCGAGCGGGGAGAGCAACGCGAAGATGAGGGCCTCCAGCGCCGTCAGCCCCACCTCTCGTGCGCTCACCTCTCCGAAGAAAAGGCCGGAGACGATGGCCACCACCGCGGTGAGAACGCCGGTCAGCGCACCGACCAGCAGCACGAAGACCGCCGGCTCCCTTATCGGTCCCTCGACCGAGAAGTTCAGGTAGAAGTTCTTCGGCGAGAAGAGGATGGCCCGGATCACCGCGAGGGCGCTCGGCAGGGGACGCTCCAGACTGAACTCCGGGGCTTCGGCGTTACGCACGCAGTGATTATACAAAGGCGGTAGTCCACAGAGTAGGGTCAGCCCCACCGTGTCCGGACGGGTTGAACCTACGCGATCTGCCAGCCGTACAAAAACGGCGGGTGGTTCTTGTCAAACCGCCGCGGAAAAATTAGACTTAGAAGCCCGATATAGGTGGCGGAGAGGTGCCATAAGGTGTTCGGGTTATTGGTAGCGTTGATATTGGCGGTCGAGATCGCCGCCCTTGTCGTGCTCAGGATCGTGGCGGCGGACGTGCCGGTCCTGACCCTCGCCCCGGTCGTCCCGCTGACGCTCCTAGTCGCACTCCTCGCGCGCCGCTGGTTTGGCAGCGCGGCCTACAGGATACGCCGGCTCACTCCCGAGGCGATCACGAATTCCAGAGGTCGGCGTCCGGCCGCTGATTCGCCGGAGGATCTCTCCCTCTCCATCGTCGAGCGCGCGACCGAGATCCGACGTACTCTAGCCGGGTCACCCTCCGAGATAAGGATCGAGATGTGCACCTTGGGCTACAGGGCGTGCGTGAACGACATGATCACGCTGACCCACCTCACCAACCAGGAACTCCCGAACACCAACTTTTTGAGGCGCTTCAAACTCCGCAGGGCCCGCAAGAAAGCGACGGACGCGCTCGCCGAGGCCAGGGAGGCCCTGCCACCGGGAGCCCTGCGCGCCACCCGCCAGGAGCAGCAGTGACGCAACCTGGACCTGTTGTGCCCCGGCTTTCTGCCCGAGGAATGATCGACAGGGACCACATCCCTTAACCCGAGGGACCACGTAGAGAAACGACTTCTCCGAAGCCCGTGCGTAGGAGCCCTCATAAACGGCGCGGGTTCCAGGTCTGAAACCCCGATATAGCTTCGGTTCCCGATGCTCAAGCTAGACAAGATGTTCCGCGGGCAGCAGACCCTCAACCAGGAGGAAGCACATGATAGGCTTGGCGGAAGCAGCCGCCCTCATCACGGTAGTGGGAGCAGCGATCTACGGACTGGGCTTGCTCGGATTAGCCTGGCCAATCCACAAGCGATGGAACAACGACGCTTCCACAACGTGGTACGCGATGTCTTTGATACCCAGGGCGGTAGTCGCGGGACAAGGGATGAGGATCTTTGTGGGATTCCCAACCCTAATGGCAGCGTTACTGTTGCTATGGTGGCTGGTGATCTTTCCTGTACTCCGCCTCCTCTCTGTAGCCGTATCCGGCCTGGCCTCTTGGGCTGTTGGCATCTTCGCATTGCTCGTGCTCTTGGCTGGAGGCTATTGGCTGCTGAATAAATACCGCCGGCGCATTCAATGGCTCCTTGGCCCTACGCCTGAGAATCCTAGGTACAGGTGGCTCATATGGATCACCGTTGGGCTCGCTATACCCACGTTCTTTGTCGCAGGCCGTCTGGCGGCTGGCGCAATGGAAGTTCAGGCAGAGCCACCCTTTATCACGGTGGATGTGAGCTTGCTTCTTGTAGCCATAACTCTGGTCTTCGTTGCGAGTTTCTTGCTGCAGCTGATCGACGCAACCGCGATAAATCCTCCATTACCCACGGTGGAGATAGCTCTCTCGGACGGATCCCGAGCGGTCCTGGAGGGCAAGCTACTGACTCACACCGAGGGTGTCGTCTACTTCTTTGATGAGCAACACAAGCTCACATCTATGCCCGATAGCGAGATAACCTCCGTACGGGTTCGCAAGGTGGAAACCTAAGACGTGTGCAAGACAAGAGAGCACATTCTCCTGGCTCCAGGTACCCTACACCGACGTTGGCAGGCGCATCGCACCGGCACGAGCGGGGTCATGGTCGATCCACGTCGAGGAGGCGGCCCCAGCCTCTGGTGGCGGTGCATAGAGATCCGGGATCGCGCATGGCTACGCTCGCCGGAGCGAGATGGAGCCTTCCCCGATCGCTGACGGCTAGACTGCCAGGATCTCCCGGACCTCGGGCACCTCGCGCTTGATCAGGCTCTCTATGGCGTAGGCGAAGTCCAGCTGCGAGAGCGGACATCCCTTGCAGGCCCCGATCATCTGGATGCTGACCGAGCCGCTCTCCTCGTCGCACGCGACGATCCGGGCGTCCCCCCCGTCGGCCCGCATCGCTGGGCGCACCTTGTCCAGCGTCTCCTCGACCCGGCCCCGCATGTCGCGCCTCTCGGTCATAACTCCAGAGCGATTATATATGAGTAGCCGAACCGGTTTGCGCCGACCCGGTAGTAGAATGATGGCGGCGCCCCACCCGAGCGAAGCCGCACCGCGGAAGGAGACGCATGGACAGCGAAGATCGCCGGACCCTCCTCGTCATCGGACCCCCGCAGCACGATGCGGCGGCCTACCACCTCTCTGGGTTCCTGGCGCCGGACCCTGTGATCTGCATCCGGGCGGCCGGCAAGAAGTACCTCGCCGTTTCGGCCCTGGAGTACGGACGGGCCGAGAAGGAGGCGCTCGTTGACGAGTTGCTCGCCTTTGACGAGCTCGACCTCACGCGCCTCGCCCGCGAGCTCAAGAGCGGCGTCCGCGCCTTCGCCGCAGCCACGGCGAACCTCCTGCAGAAGCTCGGGAGTGAGGACTCGCCCATCACCGTACCGCCACGATTCGGGGTCGCCTACGCCGACGAGCTGAGGGCGCGGGGGTTCAAGATCGAGCCCGACGGCAGGCTCTTCGCCGACCTGAGGCGCGTCAAGACGCAAGATGAGATCTCGCACGTCGAGGAGACCCAGAGGGCGCTCGAAGAAGCCTGCGCCCACGCCGCAAATATACTCGGAGAGGCTGAGATCGCCGGTGAGGGCACGCTGCGCTGGCGCGGGGAGACCCTCACGAGCGAGCTCTTGCGCTCCGAGATAGACATCGAGCTCCTCAGGCGTGGTTGCGCCGCCGACGAGGGCACCATAACCGCCGGGGGTCCGCAGGCCGCCGACCCGCACGAGAGAGGCAGCGGGCCGCTAAAGGCCGGGGAGACGATAATCCTCGACATCTTCCCTCGAAACCAGAATAGCCGCTATTACGCCGACATGACGCGCACCTTCGTCAAGGGCGAGCCAGGCGCCCGGCTACAGGATATGTACGCCGCTGTGCTCAAGGCCCAGGGGACGGCCCTCTCGATGATAAAGGCCGGGGTGAACGGCCGCGATGTCCACGACAGGGTCTCGGATATCCTGCACGAGCGGGGCTACAAGACAGGCAAGCACGACCAAAAGCCAGGGGAACCGCTGACGGAGGGCTTTTTCCACGGCACCGGGCACGGGGTGGGGCTGGAGGTCCATGAGGCCCCCCGCCTCTCGACCGTCGATGAGGAGCTGAGGGCTGGTGACGTGGTCACGGTCGAGCCCGGCCTCTACGAGCCGGGGCTGGGCGGCGTCCGCATCGAGGACCTCGTCGTCGTCACCGAGGACGGCAACCGCAACCTGACGGATTTTCCGAAGGAGTTTGTTCTCTAGGCTTCAGGTCTCAGGTTACAGGTATCAGGTATTCGCCGTTGCGCCCGGGGGCCGATCACTCATCGCTGAAGCCTGAGACCTATTATCCCTGGCGGGCGTTGTAGATCTCACCCCCGCTCTCGGCGTACTCCCGCAGCACCAAAGCCGCCTCCTCGCGGAGCACGTCCCGCTCTACGATGATGCCGCGGCGTAACTCCTTCCACGGAGAGCGCATGATAGCAGGCTCACGGATGCTAGAGTTAGACCGAAATTCCAGACCTCGGGAGGAACGCTTTGGAGCACAAACTGGTCAATGAGGAGGTCTCCTTCTCCGAGGAGAAGATGACGAAGAACAGCCTCTTCGACTCGCCACACCTCTTCTACGACGTCTACTGCCTCTTGTCCGGCCAAGCCCAGAAGGTCCACGCCCACGAGGGCTCGGACAAGGTCTACTACGTGCTGAGGGGCACCGGTCGCTTCACCGGCGGAGACGAAGAGGAGGACCTGGGGGCGGGACACGCCGTTATCGCTCGCACGGGCGTTCCCCACGGCGTCCGCAACGAGAGGGACGAGAACCTGGTTCTTCTCGTCACGATGGCGCCCAGGCCCTCCTGAACATGGCTTCCGAGGAGCTACCCCGGCCTCCCCACATACTCCTCTTCGAGGAGGTGGTTCCGAACGCCCGACCGCTCGCCATCCTCGTGGACGAGCGCGGGGCCGTGCCGCTCTTCGACTCCGCGGCGAAGGCTGCGGCTTTCCTGGCCTCGACTAACCTCGGGCTGGATCTCGAGCCGGTCGAGGTCTCCCGCGCGGGGCTCATCCGGGCGCTTGAGTCGGTCAAGGACGCAGTCGAGTACGTCGCCCTCAACCCGCCGCCTGCCAGGGAGGGCGGTATGAGGGTGCAAATGGGTTCCCTGCGGGAGCTCGTGGACGCCCTCAAAGCGGGTCGGCAAGGAGACGGCCTCTTCGGGCTGGGCTCCGGCGGCTAGCCGGTCGGTTCAGTACCCGATCGCCGCGCCTTCGCCCCGCGGGTCGGCCCCTCCGGTGAACCGGACGGGCTCGCCCCCGGGACCGTATTTGATCGTCAGGGCGTGGGCGCTGCCCAGCTCGGGCTCGACGTAGACGGGGTGTCCCATGGCCTCCAACTCCTCTCGAACGGGGATCGGGATGCCTTCCTCGACCGCGAGCAGGTTCGGGATTATGAAGCTGAAACGGGGGCTGGCGACCGCCCGCTGAACGTCCATGTCGAAGTCGATGACGTTCGTGAGCATCTGCGGCGTCGTCTGCAGGATGGTGCGGCCGCCGGGGGTTCCTAGGGCCATCCACGGCTGCCCGTCACGCATCACGAGGGTGGGGCCGAGCGCGTAGGGGATCTGGCGCCCGGGGGCGGCGTCGAAGGGATTGCCCGCGGGATCGAAGCGGGCCCAGGCGACCTCGTCGTTGAGCCAGATGCCCGTCCCTTCGGGCATCACCTTGCTCCCAAAGACGTTGCCCAGCGTCTCGGTCGAGCTGACCACGTTCCCCTCCCGGTCGGCCACGACGAAGTGCGTGGTGTGCTGGCGCGTGTCGGGAGCGGTCGTCGGCGTGTAGTTCGTGGGCGAACAGTTCAGGGCCGTGTCGGTCTTCATGGGTGGGTCGTACGGCGCCGCCCGAGAGAAGTCTATCTTCGCGGCTTCGCTGGTCAAGTACTCCTCTGAGAGCAACGGCCTCAGTCGAACCTCTCTCGTCTCGGGCTCGATGAATTTTCCGGCCGTGGCGGAGAGTCGCTTGGAGACCTCCGTGAGCGCGTGCAGGTACGAGACGCTGTTGTGGTCGGGCGGCTCCAGGTCGAACTGGCCCAATATCCCGAGCCGGACGAGCGCGCCCCACGCGGTGGCCGGAGGACCCGCCGTCACGACCCTGTTGCCGCGGTAGTCCATACCGACGGTCTCGTGCCACCGGACGCGGTTGTTGCGCAGGTCCCCCATGGTCAGGAAACCGCCGTTCTGTTGCACCTCGGAGACCATGGCCTCCCCCAGCTCGCCGCCGTACACCGCCCCGGCTCCCTGCTCGGCTATGGTATGAAGGGAGGCCGCCAGGTCCTTCTGCACGAGACGGTCCCCGGCCCCGAGCGGCGCTCCGCCTCTTCCGTATATCTCTTGCGCGTGCTCGGGGAACGCGGAGTACTCGGACCCCAGCCAACCGGCCAGCTCTTCACCGATGACGAAGCCGTTCTCGGCATGCCCGATGGCGGGATCCAAGAGTCGCCCCCACTCCAGGTCGCCGTACTCCTTAGAGAGGGTCTCCCACGCGTTCAGGTTGCCCGGCGTAGCGACGACCGGGGCGCCGCACCTGTTCTCCAGGTAGTTCGGCGTCGGCGGACGGAAGATGGAGTGGTCCATCGACTCCGGGACCTTGCTGCCGATCTCGAGGAAGCGGGTCTCACCTTTCTCGGCGTCGTAGACGACGATCGCCCCGTACCCGCCGATGCCGCTCATCTCCGGCTCGACGACGCCCAAGGCGGCGGCGACCGCCACCGCCGCATCGAACGCGTTCCCTCCGTCCTCCAGAATCTCCAGACCAGCCTTTGTGGCGAGCGGATGGGCGGAACTGACCATGCCGTTCGCCCCGATCGCCGGACGGGTCGTCGTGTTCCTGCTCGCGGGCCCTTCGGCGAGCTCCTCGACGCGCGCAGGAGCCGCCGGCTCGGGGCTCTCCTCGTCCGCCGATCTCCTCGATGCGGTAGTCTCCTCGGCTTCCGCGGCGGTGCGGTCCTCGCGAGGGGCGTCATCGTTCTGGGCGCTGGATCGGACGCCACAGGAACACAGGGCCCCTATGAGCAACATCGCCAGGAGGATCCTTCTCAAAGCACGCCTCCGCGGAACATGGCCAGCAAGCCGCTAAACCCGCAAGGGTTCAAACTGCTTCTCGAGCAAGGACTTCGAGATCGGCGCGCTCTGTATTATCGGCTAGGCTTTGAGCTTGGCGAGGTACTCCTTGCGGAACTTCGCCACCTTGGGCGCGATCACGACCTGGCAGTACGGTTGATACTCGTTGTTCCGATAGTACCCCTGGTGGTAGTCCTCGGCTACGTAGAGGGCGTCGAACGGCGTCACCTCCGTCACTATTCGGTCATTCCAGAGATGCCTCGCCTCCAGCTCTGCAATAACCTCTTCCGCGACGCGCTTCTGCTCCTCATCGTGGTAGAAGATCGCCGACCGGTACTGCGTCCCGACATCCGCGCCCTGCCGGTTGGGCGTCGTGGGATCGTGGATGGTGAAGAAGACCTCCAGGATCTCCCTGTACGAGACTACCTCGGGGTCGAACGTCACCTGGACGACCTCCGCGTGGCCGGTGGTCCCCGTGCAGACCTGGCGGTATGTCGGGTGCGGAACCGCGCCGCCCGCGTAACCGGACTCGACCTTCTTCACCCCTCGCAGCTCCTCGTAGACGGCCTCCAGACACCAGAAGCAGCCGCCCCCGAGCGTGGCGACCTCCGTACGGGAAGAACCCCTCGACTGACCATCGTTGAGTGTCATAGGCACCATCTTTCCGCTCTTGTCTTGGCACCACTGGTATACCGCATCCGGCCGCCGGACGCACGGGTGCTGAGTATAGTGCCCAACAAGATACCGACAGGGAGGATCGCCATGCCGATCGAGCTTGTAGAACCACGCTCCGAGGCGGAGCTCGGGGAAGCGTTGCGCTTCTACGAGCGTCTGGGCTTCGAAAGGCCGGGTTACTCGATGCGAAAAGCGCTACGCTAGGGCTTCCCTGACTTTAAGAGCCTCTCGAACCTGGCCTGAAAGAAACGAAGATACTTCGGCTCGTGGACCATCTCGAGGCCCCGTACGTTCTCCCTATTTTCGTGGACGGACTCTTTTTACTGGACTGTCACGTCGCAGTGGGCCCGGGTGTAGGCGTGGTGAGCAAACGTGAGCAGGACGAGCCTTGGTGGTTGTGCTCGCCGGTCTCCTTGTAGCGGAGACAGGTTCAAGCCGCGGCGGCGGTGCAGCGTAGAATATACGGGTGAGATTTCTTGACTAAGCGAGCCGTGCAGAGGGCATGATGTGGAACCTGATCGGAAGAGCGAAGCGGAGCTGGCAGCTCTTCACGAGCAGCAAGCCGGGCGACCGCTTTCAGGTCCGTTACTACTACCACAAACAGAGCCGCCACG
>JALYGY010000212.1 GCA_030776865.1 Actinomycetota bacterium
CTTGACGGTGTTCTTGACAGCCTTCTACATCTTCCGCGCGATCTTCCTCGCCTTTACCGGCGAGGCGCGGACGGAGATGGCCCGCGGCGCGGTGGAGTCGCCGGGGATCATGACCGGACCGATGATATTGTTGGCCTTCTTCGCCATCGTAAGCGGGTGGGTCGGCATCCCGGAGGGGTTCGGGATACCAATAAAGGACTACTTCGCCGGGTTCGTGGCGCCGAGCGAGTTCGCCCGGGGGACGCTCGAGCTCGAGGAGCACGGCTTCAGCTTCGTCATGGCGGCGGTTTCGGTGATCGCAGCTCTTGCGGGGATCGCTCTCGCCTACGCGCTCTACGTGCTCAAGCCCGAGCGAGCGGTGACGCTCTCGCGCCGATTCTCGGGCCTCTACTCCTTTCTGGACAAAGGCTGGTACTTTGATGCGCTCTACGGCGCGACGGTCGTCCGTGCCGCCAGGTATCTGGGTCGGCTCACCCGCGGGTTCGACCGGGAGATCCTCGTCGGCGGGCTCACCGGCGGGATCGGGCGCGGCGTGCTGCGGACCGGGGAGTTGTTGAGGGGGCTGCAGGGCGGCGGGGTGCAGAGCTACGCGCTCTTCATCCTGGTTGGCGTGTTGATCCTGGCGATCGTCGTGGGAGGCCAGTACGCGACCCTGATGGTCGCCATAATCGCGCTCGTTACCATCACCGCCTTCGCAGTGGGGGCGCGGCTGTGATAACGACGGTTAGTATCTTTGTACCCCTGATCGGTGCCATCCTGATGCTGCTCCTGCCGGACGACGCGCGTACGGTGCGCTACGCCGCCCTGGGCGTAGCGGCCGTGCCGTTTCTGCTCGCGACGTACGTGTACTTCGCCTTCGGGGACAACCTCGAGGCGGCGGCGCTCTCGCAGAGCTTCACCTGGATAGAGTCGCTGAACGTGGGCTACCGGGTAGGACTGGATGGCCTGGGGTTCGGGATGTTCTTTCTCGCGGCGCTGCTGACGCTCATAGCGGTGCTCGCGTCGTGGGACGTACGGGAGAACCTGAAACAGTACTTCGCCATCCTGTTCGTCGCCGAGGTCGGAATGCTCGGCGTGTTCGCGGCGCAGGACTTGATCCTGTTCTACATCTTCTTCGAGATTACGCTCATCCCGATGTATTTGCTGGTCGGCATCTGGGGCGACGGGAACAGGCGACAGGCGGCTATCAAGTTCTTTATCTACACCTTCCTCGGCTCCACGATCATGCTCGCAGGCTTTCTCGCCTTCGGCATCCTCGCCGGCAGCTACTCGATGGAGGCCCTTCTCGCGGGAGGTGGCCTGACGCGCACGGCCCAGATCGCCATCGCCGTCCCTATACTCTTCGGTCTTCTGGTAAAGGTCCCGGCGGTGCCGCTGCACGGTTGGCTCCTGGATGTCTACGTCTCCAGCCCCACCTCGACGAACGTCGTGCTCTCAGGCGTCCTGCCGAAGCTCGGCACCTACGGCCTGATCAAGATCGCCGTTCCGCTTCTTCCTCAAGGGGTCGAGCCGTTCCTGCCGTACCTGGCGGTTCTAGGGGTCGTGAACATAATCTACGGCGCGTTCGTGGCGTTCCTGCAGCCGGACCTCAAGGCGCTGGTTGCCTACTCCTCGATCAGCTCTCTGGGATACATCCTCCTGGGTGCGGCGTCGGGTAACGCGGTCGGCCTGAACGGAGCGGTCTTCCAGCAGGTCTCGCACGGGCTCTATTCGGCGCTGCTCTTTATCCTGGTCGGCGTAATCGCGGCGAGGACCGGTACGCGCCGTATCTCCGAGCTCGGCGGCCTCGCCGCCCGGATGCCGTGGGCTGGCGGGCTCCTGGCGCTCGGTGCCCTTGCCGCAATGGGCCTGCCGGGGCTTGCGGTCTTCGTCTCTGAGTTTATGAGCGTAATGGGTGGGTATGCGACCTTCCCGGTGCAGGGCGTGCTCGCCGCGTTGGGCATAATCTTCTCGGCGATGTACCTGCTCTACATGCTGGCGCGCGTGATCTTCGGTCCTATCGAGCGACCCGCCTACGAGGGGGCCACGGACGCCGGACCGGTCGAGATGGCGGCGGTCGTACCGCTGGCCGTCTTGCTGCTGGTGCTCGGCATCTTCCCGGCCCTGCTCATAAGCGTCCAGCGCCCCGCGGTGGAGGCCGTGTTGAGCGCGATCGGGGGTAGCTAGTGGTACTCACGGGTGAGACTTTCGTCGCGCTCCTGCCCGAGCTGGTCGCAACCGGCTTCTTGATCCTGACCCTCCTGGCCGGGGTCTTCGGCGAGCGAAACGTGGGGCTGGTGGCTACTGTGGCCGCCGTGGGTTCACTGGCCGTATTCGGCAGCGCTGCGGGGCTACTCGCGAGTGGTTTCTCGGGCAGCTTTTTCGGTGGCGGCTTCGTCGTTGACGACTTTGCCCTGTACTTCAAGCTGATCGTAGCGGGCTCGGCGTTCTTCGCCGTGCTGGCGGCAGCGCGCTGGTCGGGGTATACGGGCGACGCCGGAGAGTACCTGACGCTCATCCTGGCCGTCGTCGTGGGCTCGATACTCCTGGTCTCGATGCGCGACCTCTTTGGCATCTTTCTCGCCATTGAGCTCGCGACGATACCATCGTATGCGATGGTCGCCTTTGATCGGAGCCGGCGCGAGAGCGCCGAGGGCGGGATGAAGTACCTGATCACGGGCGTCATAGCGTCCTCCGTGCTGCTCTACGGGATCGTCCTGATCTACGGCACCTCCGGCTCGGCGAACCTCTCTGATGTCGCCGAAACCCTCGCCGGCGGGCTCTCCCCGGTCGCCCTCATCGGCCTCGTCCTCTTGGTCTCCGGCTTCGCCTTCAAGGTCTCCGCGGCGCCGTTCCACTTCTGGACGCCGGACGCATACCAGGGCGCCCCGACGAGCGCCGCCGCCTTCCTCTCCGTCGCGCCGAAGGCCGCGATCTTCGCCGTACTTCTGCGCATACTCCTAGAGGGGATGCCCGAGGCCGCGCCGACGTGGACGACGTTGATGGCTGTACTGGCGATCATCACGATGTTCATCGGCAACCTCTTCGCGTTGAGGCAGCGTAGCGTCAGGCGCATGCTCGCCTACAGCTCGGTGGCGCATTCGGGGTACATACTGGCGGCGTTCGCGGCGTTGCAGGGGGGCGCGCTCCCCACGGGGGTCGAGGCGGTCCTGATCTACGCCGCAGCCTACGCGCTGATGAATATGGGGGCGTTCCTCACGATAGACCTCGTCGGCGAAGACGCTAAGAGCTTCAACGGCTTGTTTCGCGCACGTCCCGCCCTCGCCCTGGCTATGGCAGCCTTCATGGCTGCCCTCGTGGGCATACCGCCGTTCAGCGGGTTCTTCGGCAAGGCATGGGTCATCCTGGCCGGAGTCCAGTCCGGCTCCGTGCTGGTCTACGTCGTCGTCGGCGCCCTCGTGGTGAACACCGCCCTCTCTGTGCCATACTACTTCGGCATCATCCGCAACATGTTCTTTGAAGAACCAACCGCGGACACCCGCAGGTCGAAAGGAGCCGGGGCAATCCGGTTCTCGGTCTACGCGCTCGCTGTCGCGACGACCCTCTTTATCTTCTTCGTCGGACCGCTCTCGGCGCTCGCCCGAGCCTCCGGTTTGTTGTAACCCACCACGACCGAGAACGACCGAGGACCTCGAAAGCCGGTTCACGAACCCCCTCAGGCCTTTCCCTTCCCTACAGGTTGAGACTTCGGCTCTAGCCGGAGTCTCGTGGCTGGTGTAAGCTACGGCTCCTATGCAAGCTGTCATTCTTGTTGGGGGACAGGGGACTCGGCTGCGTCCGATCACCTACGATACCCCTAAGGCGCTGGTGCCCTTGCGGAACCGGCCGTTTATGGGCTATATGCTGGACTTCCTCAAGAGCGGGGGGCTCGACGGAGCGGTGCTCTCCATGGGTTACCTGCCGACCCCCATCCAGGAGTACCTCGCGGACTGCGATCTCGACGGCTTCGGGGTGGAATACGCGGTCGAGGATACCGCTCTGGGCACCGCTGGGGGTACCAAGAACGCCGCGCAGTACATCAAGGACGGCGGCCCGGTCGTCGCGGTAAACGGGGACGTGCTCTCGGGGATGGACTTGGAGAAGATGATCGAGACACACGAGGGCTCCGACGCTTTAGCGACAATCACCCTCACGAGCGTCGAGGACCCCACAGCCTACGGCCTCGTCGAGGTCGATCACGACATGGTCGTGCACCGCTTTATCGAGAAGCCGGCCGCCGACGAGGTGACCACGAGCCTGGTGAACGCCGGGATCTACGTCCTGGAACCGGAGGTCCTGGAGATGATCCCGCCGGCCCAGGAGGTCTCGATCGAGCGCGAGATCTTCCCCGAGCTTCAGGCGATGGGTCGGCTCCGGGCCTACATCTCCAGCTCCTACTGGCGGGACATCGGGACGCCGCGCAGCTACCTGGCCGCCTCCCACGACGTCCTCTCCGGCGCGGTGGGAATCCAGGATGACCTCGAGTACCTGGACGTTGACCCCTCGACCCGGCTGGGCAAGAACGTGAGGCTCCTGCCGCCGGTCGCGGTGGCGGCCGGGTGTGAGATCGGAGATGGGGCGACGATCGGAGGGCGATCAGCGCTCGGGCGCAGGTGCCGCGTGGGGGAGGGCGCCGTAGTGGAGGGGAGCATCCTGCTCGACGGCGCTGAGGTCGAGGCCGGCGCCGTGGTGCGCGGCTCGATCATAGGCAAGCGGGCGAGGATAGGGCAGAACGCCATCGTCCGCGGGCTCTCGGTGCTGGGGGCAGGCTGCGTCGTGGGAGAGGGGAACGTCCTTGACCAGGGGATCCGGGTGAACCCCGGCGTCGTTTTGCCTCCCAGAAGCTTGCGCTTTTAGCTTCGCAGGTGTCAGGCATCAGGCATCAGGTTCTTGTCTCCGGCGACACTCTTCCCGATTCGCGGACCGTACGCAAATGCACGCCCCTCGCCACCACCGTGTGGACAAGCCAC
>JALYGY010000213.1 GCA_030776865.1 Actinomycetota bacterium
CATATGTATAGGCGCCTCGCTCGAGAACCGCATCCTGGAGTACGTTGACCACCTGCACGAGCACTTCCTCGATCCCGTGAGGATCAAAGACGGCCGCTACGTGCCGCCCGAACGTCCCGGCTACTCGATCGAGATGTACCCCGAGTCGCTCGAGGCGTTCGAGTTCCCCACCGGCAGCGCCTGGGCCGCCGCAGAGAGGACGCTTTCTTGAACGGCAAGGTTGCGGCGATCCTTGGCGTCGGCCCGGGCCTCGGGGCGGCGGTAGCCCGACGCTTCGCCAGCGAGGGCTTCGCGGTGGCGCTGATGGCCCGCAGTAATGAGAGTGTCGCGGGGGTGCGAGAAGAGATCGAGGGTAACGGCGGCACGGCGCTCTGCGTCTCCGCCGACGCGACGGATCCGGCGTCAGTGGAGGCGGCCTTCGGGCAGGTGCGAAGCGTACTGGGCAACCCGGAGGTCTTCGTATACAACGCCGGAGCCTTCCAGATGGGCGGCGTCCTGGAGATCCCACCTCACAGGTTCGACGAGTGCTTCAAGGCCAACTGCGCAGGCGCTTTCTACGCAGCGCAACAGGTTCTACAGGCGATGATCGAGGAGGGACGCGGCACCATCCTGTTCACCGGCGCGACGGCCTCTCTGCGCGGCTCGGCCCGTTTTTCGGCGCTGGCGGTAGGGAAGTTCGGGCTCCGAGCCCTGGCGCAGTCCATGGCGCGGGAGTTCGGACCGCAAGGGATACACGTGGCGCACGTCATCATAGACGGCCAGATCAACACCCCCAGGATGCGCGAGACGTCGCCCGAACGCGAGGAGCACACCATGCTCTCTCCCGACGCCATAGCCGAGACCTACTGGCAACTCCATTCTCAGGACCACACCGCCTGGACGCTCGAGCTCGACCTACGCCCCTCGGTGGAGAGCTTCTGATTCAGGGAAGGCACGTTCGTCCTGGATTTACCGGGGTTGGAGTTCGGCGAGCCGGAACGCCTAACGTAGAGATCACCCCAAGCGCATTTGGGACCATCGAGGCGTCAGCGGTTCGCTTGGCAACCGGTCTATCGCCGCCCAGCTATCCGGTTCGAGACAGACTCGAAGGCAGAGCGTTCAGCCGTATCGTCCAGAGGTTCGAGCTCGATGTTTTTGTCTACCCTGCGCATAGCATTCAGTATGAACTGATCTGTGAGCCAGGGGTTCTTGGGCAGCAGCGAGCCGTGGAGGTAGGTACCGTAGGCGTTTAGACGACGGGCGCCCTCGGTGCCGTCTTTGCCGTTGTTGCCGTAGCCCACGATCACGTCGCCTAAGGGCTCCACGTCGTCGCCGAGGTAGGTGCGACCGCCGTGGTTCTCGAAGCCGACGATCATACGCTCTTCGTCGCCTTCGGGGGCGCGGACGCGGACCAAGACGTTACCGATCAGACGCTCCTCATCCGGCTTGCGCGGCTCCGTGAAGAGATCGAAGATTCCGACCCCCGGTAGCCTCTCGCCCTCCGGCGTCTCGTAGAAGTGGCCCATGAGCTGGTAGCCGCCACAGACCCCCACCACCACGCCCCCGTCCTCGACGATGGCCCGAAGATCGGCGCCCTTTTTGCCCGCGAGGTCGTCGGCGAGGAGCGCCTGCTCCCTGTCCTGTCCGCCGCCGAAGAGAAAGAGGTCACAGCCGGTCGGCCTTACGGACTCGCCGAGACCCACGTCAACGACCTCCACCGGGATGCCGCGCCACTCGCAGCGCTTCTTTATGGAGATGACGTTCCCGCGGTCGCCGTAGAGGTTCATCATGTCGGCGTAGAGATGGTGGATGGTGAGCCCGGTTCGTCGCACGGCATAACTCCCTTCGTAGCTGCGCTGGTGGCCCCCACCGTGATCCCCAGGGTGCCTCTCGCGTGTGCCGCCCAGATAATGATAGCCCTTTTCCCACCTTCGCCTTCTCGCGGGCTGTCCCCGTGGGCGTAGCTAGAGTGCTACACCCGGCTCCTCACACTCCCTCTCCCGAGCAGAGTCGCCCGGAAGGATAGGCTCGGCGTTTTCCCGACCAACCCAGACGAAGGCACTAGCGACCCGCCCCTGCCGGCACCTCCCCGCGCGGTACTCCATTCTTGCGTTTACTCTATACCGAGATAATCTGTTCTTACCTTCGGCGGCCTGGCGCGCATGGCCTCCTCGTTCGGTTCCGTGCCCCATCCGGGAACCTGCGGCACGATGATGTGGCCATCGTCGATCTTTGGCGCGTGCG
This sequence comes from Actinomycetota bacterium, assembly GCA_030776865.1. Taxonomy (GTDB): domain Bacteria; phylum Actinomycetota; class Rubrobacteria; order Rubrobacterales; family Rubrobacteraceae; genus JALYGY01. Next base: position 2,224 of record JALYGY010000213.1, read on the forward strand.
AGAACAGCTCATCGTCCCACGGGAGGCGATCGACGTCGTGTTCCATGATGCGCAGGTTGGGCACCGCCGCGGCAAAATGGGCATTCATCATCGTGGCGAGGTGGCTGTAGAAGTTGTGCGGCGCGATGTTTACGTCGAACGC
>JALYGY010000214.1 GCA_030776865.1 Actinomycetota bacterium
TCATCCTTGGTGACGCCTGTATCCTCCAGCACGTCGTGGAGGAGGGCTGCGGCGACGGTCGTCGGGTCCAGGTGCAACTCCGCGAGGATGCCCGCCGTCGCGAGCGGGTGGTAGACAAAGGGCTCCCCACTCTTGCGGGTCTGGCCCCGGTGCGCCGCGTGGGCCACGTTGTAGGCCTCGGCAAGCAGCTCCTCCGTCCCCTCGGGTCCGTAGGCGGAGACCTTCTCTATAAGAGAAGATATGGTTATATCCGGTGCCGGTATGGCCCTCGGACGTTCCTCTGTGCGAACGGGTTCCATACTAAAATTATAGCAGTCAGGTATTAGGTCTCAGGCATCAGGTACCAGGCTACAGGTGAAATTACTGCTGCCTGAAACCTGATGCCTATAGCGCCCTCGACCGGAAGATGATAACGAGGAGCACCGAACCCATGATCAGGGCGAGGGTAAACCCGATGAAGCTTACGACGGGTACGCCGAGGTACGGCACCTGGGGACCGCCCCGATCGAAGACCCCGAGCACGCAGGATCCGAGCAGTAGCGCCCCCGTGACGACGGCGAAGACGAGCCGGTTGGCGAGAACATCCACCTCGCTCACGAGTTCGTCGAGGCCGCCATGCCGGAGCTGTACCTCGAGTTCCCCGTCAGCCACCTCCGTGAGAAGCTGCCGGAGCTGTTCCGGGTAATCCTCGACGTAGCGGGCGTACTCGAGCGCGCGCTCCCTGGCGCCCTCCAGCACGACCTCCGGATCGTAGCGTTCGAGCAGCAGCCTCCGCGCGTAGGGCTGGGCGACCTCGTAGACGTTTATGGTGGGGTCTATCGCGCGGGCCAAGCCCTCGGCTGTCACGAGGGCCTTGGTTAGCAGCGGGAAGACCGGCGGCACCCGGAGCCGGTAGCGCCTCGCGAGCGCGATGAGCTCGGAGAGCGCTTGCCCGAGGGTCACCTCTCCCACCGAGAGCCCCGAGTACTTGTTCAAAAACTCCCTGAGGTCCCGCACGAGGTCGGCGCGCACCTCGGGTGCGTACCGGATGCCCAAAGACTCGAGCCCCCGCAGAGCGGCGGCGGCGTCGCGCTGTACCACGGCGATAAACAGCCTGCTGAGAGCTTCGATGTCACCCCGACTCATGTAGCCGATCATGCCGAAGTCGAGCAGGGCGAGGTCGCCTTCCGGGGTCAGCAAGAGGTTTCCCGGGTGCGGGTCGCCGTGAAAGAAGCCATCCTCGAAGGCCATCTTGAAGATCGCGTCCGCCCCCATAGAGGCCACCCGCCGCCGCTCGGAGGGGGTGAACGAGAGGGGCCGGATGTCGCGGAAGCGGGTCCCTTCGATGTATTGCAGGGTAAGGACCCGCGAGGTCGAGAGCTCCAGGTAGACCCTCGGGATCACGACCTGCGTTCCGGCGAAATCGGCCGCGAACCGCCGGGCGCTTGCGGCCTCCGCCCTGTAGTCCAGCTCGCGCCGGATAACGGTCTCGAACTCCGCCACGAGGCTGCGCACGTCCACCAGGATCCTCTGCCCGAACCTGCGATCCAGAAAGTCGGCGAACTCGCGCATGAGCTCGAGGTCAGACTCGACCCTGCTCGGCGCCTCGGGACGCTGCACTTTGACCGCTACGACCTCCCCACCAAGCAGCACGGCCCGGTGAACCTGCCCGATGCTCGCCGAACCGAGCGGAGCCGGATCGAAGCTCGCAAACACCTCCTCTACCGGAGCCCCGAGCTCCCGCTGGACTATCGCCTGCGCGACCCCGGAGGGCATGGGCTTCGCCGTGTCCTGGAGCTTCTGGAGCTCGAAGAGCACGCCCTCCGGCAGGATGTCCGAGCGGGTAGACAAGAGCTGGCCGAACTTGACGAAGGTCGGGCCGAGGTCGTCGAGGCTCCGGCGCAGCCTTACGCCGAAGTTCGGCGCGAGGAACTCCTGGAGACCCTTTTTCTCCCGCCTCTCGCGCCTGACGTCGAAGACAAAGCCGAACCCGTGGCGGACAAGGACGCGCCCGATCTGGGAGAAACGCCGCAGCTGCCCCGCCGGCGGCGCTGGCGGGACCCCTCCGTTAGCCACGAGCCAACTTCAGGCGACGCCGCTAGAGGCCGGGCGGGGTGTCCGGCTCGTCGCGGGGCGGCTGGGGCGCCACGTCGGGTCCGGTCGGGGGCGCCTCCGGACCGGTCACCCCCTCGGGACCACCGGCGCGGGGAGGCGCCGTGACGGTCGACGGCGCCTCGACGCGCTGGTCCTCCAGCATCCGCATCCTGTGCTCGAGCTGCTCGACGCGGAATACGAGGTCCTCGTAATCTTCCCGAGTCGGCAGGCCGCCCCTTCTGAGGCCCTGCTGAACCGAGGCGTCCAGCAGCGAACGGGCGCCAGACGAGCGTTCCCGCGCCCGTCCCATCACCTGGTCCACCAGGGTCTTGCCCTCCTCCCGCTGCACGCGGCCCTGTTGGATCAGGTTCTCGACCACTTCCTCTATCCGCTCGCGCGTAGCGGCAGCGGCCCCTATCTGCAAAAGGATCAGACGCTCGAACGTCTCGCCGATCGTTCCACGCATAATTACCTCCCGGTCACGGAATGTACCGTATACATGATAACGAAGGCGCAACCCGCGTGGCTACGGCTGGCGGTGGCTCACCCTCTAGGCCGAGCGCGCGACCCGGGGTCTCCCGGCCCGCCACGCCTTGTACAGCGAGAGAACGGGCGAGGCGATGAAGATCGAGCTGTAGGTCCCTGCGATGATGCCGACGAGCAAGGCGAAAGCGAAGTCGCTAAGGGTCGATTCGCCGAAGATCAGGAGGGCGGTTATCGGGATCAGGGTCGAGATGGAGGTGTAGATAGAGCGCCTCACAACCTGCCGGATGGAGGTGTTGGTCATCTCGTCGAAGCGGCGGCGGTTGTAGCCGACCGCGGGGGCGTTCTCCCGGATGCGATCGAAGATGATTATCGTGTCGTAGAGCGAGTAGCCGAGCACCGTCAATACCGCTACCACCGTAATCAGGTTCACCTCCCGCCCGACGATAGCGTAGAAGCCAACCGTCATGAGGACGTCGTGGACGACCGCGACCATGGCGGCCAGGGCGAAGGCGAACTCGAAGCGAACGCTGATGAACGCCACGATGATCAGGAGCGCCGCCGCGACGGCCTGAAGCGCCTCGTTGCGGATCTGGCCCCCGAACGTCGGGCTCACGCTCGTGAAGTTCACCTCCGCCCCGAGCGCCTCGCTCAAAGCATCCTCGGTCTCGTTTCTCTCCCGCTCACTCAGGACCGGCGTACGTACCTCGTAGCCGTCGCCGGCGCGCTGGATCACGGCGTCCTGCGCCGCGAAGTCCGGGAGCGCCTCTCGCACCTCGCTCACGCTCAGCTGCCGCTCCGGACTCGCCGCAGTGAACTTGGTCCCGCCCTCGAAATCTATCCCGAAGTTAAGGCGGCCGAGGGCAATAGCCGCTATCCCGGCCAGGAGCAGCACCGCCGAGATCGCGAACCAGAGCTTCCATCCCCCGACGAAATCGACCTTGGAGAACACGACCCTAGCGTCCCCCCGACCCGATTTCCTTCTTCGAGACGCCCAGCATCCCGGGCGAGAGGTGGACGCCGCGGCCCGAGATCACGCCGAGGAGCGCCCGCGTCACCACGATGGCCGTGAACATGCTCAGGACGACGC
>JALYGY010000215.1 GCA_030776865.1 Actinomycetota bacterium
TCGCTGATCAGCCTTCTCCTTGGTGGTCTGTACGGTCTGATGGACGAGCCGCCCGCGGAGGGTGGGGAGATCACCAGCGGCTTCGTGGTCGCCTCCCTGGTTTCGGGGTTTTTGGCTTACCTCGCGGGCGGCTTTGTGGCCGGACGGTCCGCCGGCTACGCGGGGGGCCTCAACGGTGCCATGACGGCCGTCTTCGGGCTGGTCCTCGGGTTGGGCGTAGGGGCGATCCTGGCCGTAGTTGGCGTAACCTTCGCCCAGGGCGTTGCCATGCCGCCCGCGAACTTCGGTCTCGTCGGGGGCGTACTGTTGGCCGGCTTGCTCCTCTTCCTCGTAAACCTGTTCGGGGGCTTCGTCGGCGGCAAGCTCGGTGAGCCCTCCCGGCCGGAGGTCCGGCGCTTTGGGTAGCGCTCTCCCCGCCGCTCGCTACGCGGGGAAATCGCCCGGCAGTCGTACGGTCGAGTCCGAAGGCAGCCAGATGAACGGTCCGCTGGTGCGTGTGATCTGCAACCCGGCGTCGGGCGGGGGGGGCTACGGAACCGAAGGCCTCCTGCCTGAGGAGCTGGACGGCTTGCGTCCTGAAGTGCTCCTGACCGACGGACCTGGCGACGCCAGGGAAGCCGCGCGGGAGTGGGGGAGCGGGCTGCTCGTGGTGGCCGGCGGCGACGGCACCGTAAACGAGGTGATAGACGGGCTCGGGCTGGCAGGCTTCCCCGAGGGCGTCACCCTGGCTCTGCTGCCGGTGGGCACCGGCAACGACCTCGCCCGGACGTTGGACGTACCGGTAGACCCGGCGCTGGCGACGCAGGTCATCCGCCGCGGACGGGTCAAGGCCCTGGACGCGGTCAGCATCCGCTCCGAGGAGGTGGGGGAGAGGTTCTTCGCGAACGTGGCGACCGGGGGCCTGGGGGCGGATATCTCCCGCGCGGCCGACGACCCGGAACGCAAGAGTCGGTGGGGCCGCCTTACCTACTTGCGAGCGGCACTCGGCCGGGCTCGGAGACGCGAGGCGCACCGCATACGGCTCGTCCTAGACGGCGAGGAGCGCGAGCTGCGCGCGGTGAACGTGACAGTCGCCAATTGCCGCTACGCCGGTGGCGGCTGGCCCACTGCGCCTGAGGCCAACCCCGAGGACGGGCTTCTGGACCTCGTGGTAATGGAAGACGCTGGGGCGGCGGGGATGCTCTCCGTCGTCGGCAGAGCCCTGGCGGGTGCGAACTACCCCCAGAACGAAGGTGTCTTCTCTGCCCGGGCTAGACGTGTCCGGGTTGAAACCCAATCGGGTTTCAGGTTCACTACCGACGGCGAGTCGGTGGGAGAGGCGCCCGCGGAGTTCACCGTGTTGCCCCGCGCCCTGAAGATGATCGTGGGGCCCGGTTACATCCCGGAGGTAGGACGGCCGGGATGACGTACCGCCTAGAGCCTCGAGACCTGGAGTCACCCGTGAACCTCGATTCCGTCCTCCAGGCCGCATCCTCCATCTCCAGCGTGCTCTCGTCAGTCGCGCTCGCCCTCGGGTACTACTTCATGGTTCGGCTTTACCGCGAGTGGATCCACCCGAGGCAAGAGGCGCGCGCGGTGGAGTCGGGCGCGCTGGTGGTCGGCGTGGACCCGAACGGCCCGGCCGCCAAGACAGGCATAGAAGTCGGGAGCGTGATAACAGGCATCGACGACCGGAAGGTCGAGGATGTCGGAGATCTCCTAGCCGCCCTCCGCGGCTACAGACCTGGAGATGAAGTGGAGATCGCCACCCCAGCCAAGGGCCGGGCGTGGGAGGTCTCCGTGGAGCTTGGACAGTACCCCTAAGGAGCGGTAAGGAGATAAGACGATGGAACGAAATGCGGTAGCAGGCAAGACGTTCGCGGGAAGGGCTCTCTCGGTGATCGCCCTGGTCTTCTGCGTCCCGGTGAGGATCTTATTCGTCTCCGTGGCGACCGGCGCGGTGGGGATCATCCTCGGAATGGTGGGTTACGCTCTGGGGGCTCGCAGGCTGGGTAGCCTGGCCGTAGTGCTATGCACGGCGGCTATGTTCCTGGGCCTCCTGGTGGGGCAGGGCGCGATACCTGGATCCTACGACGCAGCCCTGGACGGGGTAAAGGAAGCCCTACAGTGGCCTCCTTGGCCCGAATAAGACCTACCGGTCGCCGTTTACCGCGAACCGGTAGAATCCCCGGCACTTGCCATCGGGCCTTCCACCTTATGCAGGATGTCCGCCGGTGAGCAGTAAGCACGGTTTGCGGCTGCTCGCCGCAGTGGTTTGGTTGCTCTCTTGCGTCTTCCTGCCGTCCGGCTGCGGCGAACCGGAGGAGACAACCCGTGCGGACCGGGACAAGACGACCACGGAAAGCTCGGATAGAGCAGTAGCCGCAGTGGACGAGGGATCCTCACCGCAAGCCACCGCCCGAGAACCGAAGTTTTCCTCCCCGCTAACCCGAGAAGGGGGTAAGGAAGGGGCAGCGGACCGCATCCGG
>JALYGY010000216.1 GCA_030776865.1 Actinomycetota bacterium
TTCTAAACTCCCCTTGAGCGCATTTTCGCACTCTCGAATGCGCCAGACTACTCCTTGCTGCGGTAGAGTAGCTGCTGGCGTAGATAGGAAGGGATGTGGTGCCCCGACCGCACGTGCGGGAAGCGACCGCCGAAGACGTAGAGATCATCCACTCCCTGGCGAGCGAGCTCGCCGCGACCCTAGACGACTCGGCCCCCCGTTTCGAGGACGTTCGGGCCCGGCTCTTGGAACTCCTGGAGGAGCCGCGGGCGCGGGTCCTGGTGACGGAGGGAGAGGACGGCGCCATCGTGGGGGTAGCGAGCCTCTGGATCAAGCCGGACCTCACTCACGGCGACACCGTCGTCGAGGTGCCGATGCTCGTCGTCGCAGAGGGTTCGCGGGGGGAGGGTGTCGGCAAGGCGTTGATGGAGGAGGTGCGGCGCCTGGCCGCCGAGAACGAGGCCAACCTCATAGAGCTGGTCGCCACCACCCAGAACGTCGCGGCGCGTGAGTTCTACCGCTCGCTAGGCTTTGTCGAGACCGACCACATCACGCTCGAGTTCGTGGGCGACATGGAGGACCCACCCGACCCCGACGAGGATTAGCGCCGGGCACTACCTCGCCACGATGGCGTAGCCTGCCAGGAGCAGAACGCCGGTCACCGCGACGCAGGCGAGCGCCGCGCGGGCCGCGCCGATCTCCCGCACCGTCGCGAGCCCCACCCCGAGCAGCACGACCCCGGCGTAGACCGTCACAACCCAGCGCACCACCGGCACACCCGAGAGCGGCAGGTAGAAGCCAAAGGGATAGGCGACGGTACGCCAGGTGATCAGGTACCCGTACCGGCCGCCCACGGAGGCGAGGTAATAGAGCGCGGCGAGCGGGAAGGAGAGCGGGAGCGGCGCGAGGAGGGCGACGAGCGCCGGGTAGAGCCCCTCGAAAACGAACCACAGTACCGCCGCCGGCAGGCCCGAGAAGACGAGAAATAGGGCCGGGGCCCTGACGTCGGGGATCCTGGGCAAGACCTCGAAAAACCGGACCGGGTGCGTGACGAGGCTACCGAGCATCCTCAGGTAGCTGGAGAAGGGCCGCGAGGCGTCCCAGTCACTCGCGCCGCCGCGAATCGTATCCCGAGTATAGCCACGCTTCGCCACGAGGGCAGTATAGCGACCGACCGCGCACGGGCGTGCCGGTACCTCGACGCTACGGCCTCTCGCCGCCTCGACCGAGTCCGGCTTCTCGCGCGCGGACTATGGCCTGCGCCCGGTCGGCGACCCGCAGCTTGGTGAAGATGTTGGAGACGTAGTTGCGCACGGTCTTCAGGCTGAGGTAGAGTCCTTCGGCGATCTCCTGGTTGTTCCTCCCGGCCGCGACGAGGTCGAGTATCTCGCGCTCGCGGTCGGTGAGCTCCGGGAAGACGTCGCGGGACGCTTGCACCGGTCTGGGCGTATCGAAGTACCGGATCAGGCGCCGCGCGATGCCGGGACCGAAGACTGCTTCTCCGTGACCCACCGCCCGGATCGCCGCCAGCATCTCGTCCCTGTCCGCGCCCTTCAGGAGGTAGCCACGCGCCCCGGCGCGCATCGCGGCGAAGACCGAGGCGTCGTCCTCGACCATGGTGACGACGAGGATGCCCGTGTCGGGGCTACGGCTCAGGATCTCCCGGGTGGCTTCTATACCGCCCGTTCCCGGCATCCGGAGGTCCATCAGGATCACGCCCGGCTTCAATTCCGCTGCTAGATGTCTGTTGTCAGGATCATGCCCACAACTCCTTGATGCGCCCTTGAGGACGTCCCAACATCCTGTTGACCATGAAGGCGTAGGTGTAGGCCGCTATCTTGGCTGCGATCCTGGTGGCCAGCCCCACCAGACTGGTCGCCAACGTCTCGCCAAGACCAAATACCCTCTTGAGGCTCGAAAGAGCGATCTCTATGCGCTGCCTCACTCCGCGCCGCTGCTCGGATGGTTCGGTACTCAAGAGGATTCCTACCTCGGCCAAAGCCTCCTTCAACCCCTTGCTTTGGTAGGCCAAGTCCCCCAGCAGCCTCCTCGCTACTCCGTTTCCCAAAGCCGCCTCGTTGATGAGTTCCTCGGCCAGAGAGATGTCGGCAACGTTTGCGGGAGTGAGCTCGTAGGAGAGAGGAACCCCGTTGGTGGCGCAGATGAGGTGAAGCTTCACCCCGTAGACACTGAAGGTGCCCCACCTTACCCACGCGCCTCCAGGGAAACCAGAGCCCTGAGAAACCTGAGCAGGGGGTGCAAAACCGAAAGCAAAGTCGAGTCGACGAGCACAGTCTCCGGGTCTCCGACCATCTCGGAGAGGACCTCCCGCCGCAAGGGCTCCAGGAAACGCCTGAGCTTCCTCACCCGCCGATGGAACGAGGAAGGGTGCAGCCCCACCACTCCCGGGAACAGGTGAGAGAAGAATCTCTCGGTATCCCGCAAGAAAGAGCGCTCTGACTCCACGCCCCTCAGCT
>JALYGY010000217.1 GCA_030776865.1 Actinomycetota bacterium
CCGTGAATCCAAAGAGTACCCACTTGGTCTGCTGGCGCTGCACTGGACCTGACACGCGACGATAACGGTAGATTTGGGCAAACGCGCCGGTGAGAAGCCAGCCCAAGATGAACACCAAGAACAGCGGCACCGGCCAGTTGCTCACGCCGAGGGGGGCTCCCGGAAAGATGATCTCGGAGATGACCCCAGCGATCATCGCAACCGCCAGGTAGCGTGTCCAGCGGGGTACGAACCGCCCATCGGGGAAAAGGTAGAAGAAGAGGAACAAGGACATCTGGCCGGCGACGCCCAGGCTCTCGCTTACCCACGATCCAGCGGGGTGATACAGCGACAGAGCGGCGGTGGTGCCCCAGAAGGTTGTCCCCAGCAACACCAACAACAGCGCAACGAATAGGGCCATCCGCTCGTCGGACCTGCGCCAGAAGATCACGACGGCGAGCGTGAGGCACACCGTCGCGAAGCAGATCTCCACGACGAGGTGATACGTGGCGTAGAAGTGGATGGAGAGGCCAGCTTCGGCCAGGTTGGTCCGTAAGATGGTCGAGTCTATGCCTTCAGGGAGATTGGAGAGGGTGACTATTTGATCGTAGCGCGCCGGTACGGCGGCGACGAACAGGCCGACGACGAGCAGGACCACCGTTACCCACCCTACTCGGGCCAGGAGAAGCCAGCGACCACGCAGCTCTGCCGACGGCGAAGCGGCAGGGCTGCTCGGAAATCCTGGCTCGACCGGGTGCAGGCTCACTCCTCAGTCATCCTTACTCGGAGTCTTCGCTATGGAACATATAGTGCCACCAAGCAAAACCCAACGCACCTCCTGGAGTGCCACTGTTCTGAAGAACCTCGCCTCCAACAGCACGAGCTACCAGGGGCGAGTACGCGCCCTTCTTTCTAGAAACAGGGCTCCATCTAGCAAGACTACTGCACTCCCGGCCAGGTTCTGACTCCTGCCTACGCCCCGGTGGGTCTCCGTGTAGGATCCGCTGGTATCCCGGATCTTATGGCTCCCGAGCAGGGCTGTTGACCCGCACGCCCTTTTCGGTCAAGAGGATGAAGCCCAACGAGGCCGCGGCGACCTCCAGGATGAGCGCCCTGGATGGGACAGGGAGGATCGAGATGACTGCGCCGACGACGAGCAGTATGACGGCCCACCGCGGGAACACCCGCGTCCGAAGCGTCGCCACCCCGAACAAGATCCAGCCTACGCCCAAGAGCAGAAACGAGAGCAGGAACCCCGCGAGTACAGAGCCCCCGGCCTGATCGACCACGCGGGGGGCGGTTTCGGCCAAGCGCGGTACCACGAAGACCTGGCTCCAGAGCGCCCCAGCCGCACAGGTTGTGCCGATCAGGGCGAGGAGAAAGCCCGCTACCCCCAAGCGTCCAAACGTCTCGGCCTGTCGAGCGAACAGCGCCACGAGGCCGACCAGCAGCAGCACCATGGCGAGCAACTGCGCTCCGCTCGGAAGAAAAAAGACCCCTGAGGTCGCGGCTTCACTGAGTCGGTCATCGCCCACAACAGCGGTGTAGAGAACGAATGAGAGGACCGCGAGCAGGGCGGATGCTACGGCTGCCAGTCCCCCCCACCGGATAAGGTTTGCCGACGACATGCGCAAGCTCCTTTCTACCTTCTGCTTACCTCACCGGCGACCAGACTACGCGGGTACCCTTCCCAGGAGGTAGGGGAGGGACTTCCCAATGTTCGGGAATTCTGGTGAGATCTTACAGTAGGCTCTGCCATTGAAGCTCTTCTCTGAACCGGCGTCCCGCCTCTGAACCCTCTCTGTAGAAGACGGCCGGTTCCCCGATCGGCGCATCTACTCTCTCGTAGAGGCCCCCCTCCTCAGAACCGTACACTCTCCCGGACCACAGATGGACCCAGCGGCCAGCAGGCAGGTAGACTTCAACGGCGTCTTCGCCGGGGTCGAGCACCGGCGCCACCATAAACTCCGAACCGACCATGAACTGGTGATCCAGGCCGTACACTGCGGGGTCGCGGGGGTAGTGCACGAACGGGTGCCGGACGACCGGGAGGCCGGTCTCGGCAGCCTCTTGCACCAGCTCCATCCTGTAGGGCTTCCAGGAAGCATAGACCTTGGCGAGGCGGGAGAAGTGCCGGAGGGTCTCTTTGTCGGAGTAGACCTGGTGGTTCACCCCGGGCCTGTTGCCCTCGTGGGTGCGAAAGACGACGGTGAAGGCCGCGAGCTCGGTCCAGCGCATGAGAAGCTCTTTGGAGCGGTGGTATTTGAGCAGCGGGTGATCTATGGCTGTGTAGCCACCGATGTCGGAGTGCTGCAGACTGTAGCCGGAGAGCCCGCTAGAGAGCAAGCCGGTCACCGCGCTCTTGATGCCGTCGTGCTTGTCCCAGCTTACCTCATGGTCCTATATGTGCACACAATCTGCGGTGTTCCACTTCGACGGTGTTCTGGGCGAGGAGACGGAGGTCGAGTTGGCGCTGCTCTGACGGCCACGCGCTCGTGTCTTGCTCACGGCGCCGCATGCAACTAATCGGGTTCTCGGAGGGTCAGTCTTGTAAGGTGGAACGCTCTAGGGTAAGGAGGGTTATGTCGTCCTCCTGCTCCCAACTCTCCCCGGTAAAGCGTCCTAGTTCCTCTAATAAGGTAGCGTGGAGACCCGTCCCGCTCTCAGAGCGTTCACTAAAGAGGTCCCTAAGGCGCGGAGTTCCGAACATCGCTCCTTGAGGGTTATGCGCCTCTATCAGTCCGTCGGTGTAGAACAGCGCACAGTCTCCCGGAGCAAGTACGGTCTCTTTCTCTTCGTAGCTCATCCCCGGCATCAGTCCAAGCGGCATCCCCCGGGCCACGAGTTCGCCGGTCTGTCCCTTCCCGTGGCGGCAGCAAGGGAGATTGTGGCCCGCGTTGGCGTAGACGAGTTGCCCACTCCTGGGGTCCAGGATGGCATAGAAGCAGGTGACGAACATGTTGGGAGGAATGCGAGCTAGCAACGCCTCGTTGACCTGCGCTAGTGCCTCCCCCGGCGAGGCACCGGAAGCTGTAGCGACGCCCCCAAGGAAGGCGCAGGTCCCGGTCATCACCAGAGCCGCCGGCACGCCCTTGCCCGTAGCGTCGCCCACAGCGAAGCCCACGCGGCCGTCGCCTAGCTCAAAGAACTCGTAGAAGTCTCCCCCTACTTCCCTGGCGGGCCTGAAGTAGGGGTTGATCTGCCAGCCCCTTAGTGTAGGTACCCCTTTAGGGAGCGAAGCCTGCTGGATGCGGCGTGCCACTAGTAGTTCCTGCTCGATGCGCTCGCGCTGGCTTATCTCTTGCTCAAGACGCTGGCGCATCACGTTAGAAAAGTCCGACTCGCTCCACTCCTCGGCGATCTTGCCTCCGGATATGCGGTGTACCTCGACGCCCGTGTAGGTCCCCTCCATCCCGGTGGGAGCCACGCCCATGAATCGCCCTCGGTTATGGACGCAACGTGCCGTCCAGCGCGTCATCACCTTGTCCCCTTCGGCGATCTGGTCCTCGATGGTCCAGCTGCCGATGGAGAAGGCGCTAGCTATGTCGACCATCGAGCGCTTGTAATCCTCACGGCTCAGCTCCTGATCGGGGAGCATGCTGCGCTCGACGAAGTCGACGAAGTCGGGGGCGAGCATCTCGTTGACTGCGTCCAAATTTCCCTTGATTCGCTCCTCCAAGAACTGGCGGACCAGGGCCTTGTTCTTCTCTTCAGTCTGCGGCATAAGCGTTGAGTTTCGTCCTCCTTGCCAACTCGCGTTTTTTCTAGCGCGTCGACACCATGAGCATGATGCCACTTGACGGAGGCTTATTCACCCGAATACCTAGAAGGCACGTTCTCGGAAGGCGGCCCTCACGTCCTCATATTGTGACCAAATGCAACGCATCGCTGAGCATCTCCGCCACGGTGGGCGAGGAACCGGAGGTCGAGGTGGCGCTGGTCTAGCAGCTAG
>JALYGY010000218.1 GCA_030776865.1 Actinomycetota bacterium
GGAGCAGAACGTCTCTGTTGAGCAGGTCAACGAGTGTCTGAACAACTTTGCGGCCACGACCACGGCCACGACCACGGCCACGGCTACAGCTACGGCGAGCGCTACGGCTGCAGCTGCTGCTCAGTACGCCAGCCCGACGGCTACGGCCACGGCCACGGCGCTTCCGCCTACCGGTGGACCGGTGCCATCCTCTAGTGGGGCGCTGGCGCTTGGAGCGGGAGCGTTGCTGGTGGCAGGAGGGTTGCTGGCTCGCAGGATCGTCCGGTAGGTAGGATCTAGCAGGCCCCCTAGTAGAGAGAGGGCCGGTACACACACAAAAAGGCGGGTCTCCCCTATCTTTGGGGGGCTCCGCCTTTTTCGTGCCCGCTCGTCGCCTGCGGCTCCTGCTTGGTCTCGCGCTGGGGCAGCTTGTATTCGGGCAATGATACGGATATCCTCATGCGCGGTGAGTAGGTCTTGAGCCGCGTAGTGTTCAGAATCGCCGCGGGCTTCCTGGTGGGAGCCCTTGTGTTCCTTGCGACGGCGCTGTCGCTCTCGGAGTACTATCTCGACGAGGAGGCGCGGTTGTTAGCCGCTGGCGACTTGCCGGGCGCCCTGGAGGCCGTGCAGACGGCTGCTCGGCTAGATCCCTTTGACCCGGAGCCGCTCAAGGGGAGATCGTTCATCCTGCAACAACAAGGACGTTACGAGGAAGCTGCGAGCTCTTTAAGAGATGCCATAGAGCGCGACCCGCACAACTACATACTCTACCTTATGTTGGGTAACCTCCAGTTCAGCCACATGGACGACCTCGACGCCGCGGTAAAGAGCTACCGGGGTGCGCTGAGGCTCAACCCGAACGCGACCATCGCCAGCAACGCCTTGGCCCAGGCGCACATGAGGAGAGGGGATCTGGGTGCGGCCAAGGAAGTGTACGAGAGACTAGAGAAAGAGAAGAGGATCTCCTTCCAGGGTCTCTACAACCTGGGCAGGATCTACGTGCGAACCGGGGAACCGGGCGAGGGGTTGGAGTCCATAAGACGCGCCAAGCAGGAGGCGGAGACCGGGCTCCACAAGCTGCGGGGGCCGCTCGAGACCCAGCGACAGGAGCTTATAGAGTCAATGAAGCTCGCCATCGCCGACGCGCTCGTGGTCCAGGGTCGCTACGCGGAGGCCCGCGAGGTGATCGTGAGAAGCTCCTCCGAGCAGGCTCCGGCGTTGCTCCAGCTCTTGAACTCGAACCCCGAGGCGTACCGTGAAGCGGTGGTGAGCAGTGAGATCTACTAGCCGGCGCGGTTGGCAGAGGGAGCGGCGAGACGACCTTCCGCTCTCGGAGGTTCTGTACGTCCTGTGGGGACGGCGCCTGCTGGTAGCCGCGATCATGCTGATCCTGGTCATCGCCGCGCTGCTCTTTGGCGTGTTGAGAGAGCCGGTCTACACCGCCGAGGCGGTGGTGAACATAGAGCCCCGGGAGAGATTGAGCGGTGATGGGGAGCGGGAGGTCTTCTTGCAGGAGGTCGTAGGCGCCGTTGCCACGGAGGATTTGCTGCGAGAGGTGATGCGCCGGGCGGGTTGGGAGGCGGGGCTCGCGGATTTCAGGGAGCGGCTCGACGTGAGGCGGGACGGTGGGACCGGGCTGCGGGTGAGGTTCTCCGGTTCCGGGTCCGAGCAAGCTTCGCGGGCGGCGAACGCTTACGCCGAGCTCTTTGTGGCTCGGGTCGAACGGCTCAACGATGAACGGCTCGCCGGGGGGGCGCTGGCCGCGGACGCCAGCATAGAGCGTAGAGCGGCGCCTATGTCGGAGGGCGTGGGTCTCCGCCTTCTGCTCTACGCCGTTGCAGCCACCGGGTTGGGCGTGCTGGTGGGGGGAGCGGGGGCGCTGCTGCTGGAGGGCCGGACTCGCATCTGGCGAGATGCCCGGGATGCCGAGTTGACCCTGCGGGCGCCGGTCATCGGCGTCATACCGGACTACTCCTCTATCGAGGATGGCTGAGCTGGACCTCAGAGCTACACAGAAGGACGCTGGGGCGAAGAGGCTGCTGGATCCCGACTCGCCCCTGAGGCGGCACTTTGAGGACCTGGCGGAGAACCTCCTCTCGTTGGGGGAAGGGGTCAAGAGCGTCGTCGTCACCAGCCCGGAGGCGGGGGCTGGCTGTACGAGCACCTGCATCGGGCTCGGGGCGGCGCTGACCGGCATGGGGCGCAGGTCGGCCGTCGTCGACTGCAACCTTGAGAACCCGCAGCTGCATCGAATGCTCGGCGAGCCGAACTTCGTGGGCCTCACCAGCGGCCTCAAAGGGAACAAAACCCTCGAGCACTACGGGCACGAGGTCGTGCCGGGACTTCTGGTCGTCCCTACGGGACCCATACCTTCCGACAACGCTCTGCTCGAGAGCCGGAAGTTCGTCGAGCTCGTGCGCGGATTGCAGGATCACCGGGACTTGGTGATACTCGACGCGCCGGCGGCCGGGAGGATGTTGAGGTCTGCGAACCTCTCGAGCGGCTGCGATGGGGTGTTGCTCGTCATACATGCCTCCCGCACCTCCAAGAGCATCGCCCGCAAGACCATCGACGATCTGCTCGACGCAGGGACGAACCTCCTGGGGGTGGTATTGAATGGGGTAACCTCCGTATACCCCGGGGCGTAAGGGAGACTATGGTGTCTGTCGACGGCGCGGGCTGGACGGAGAACAAGGAGAAGGGCTACCGCCCGGGCCGGCTGCTCGCCGTCTTCAAGGCCGTGGTTCTGCTGGCGCTCATCGCCACCGCCGCCTACGCCATGCTCAAGCAGGGTCTCTACCCCGACGAGCTCTGGTTGCCGGTGGCCGCCGGCCTTCTTGCGCTGGTCCTCGTGACGCTGTTCGTGCGCGGCTACTACCAAGACGTACCGCCGGCGGCGTGGGTTATGGTGGCGTTCCTGGTGGCGCTCGTTGGCGTGAAGGGCCTCTCGATGGCGTGGACCACAAGCCAGACCGAGACCGTCAATGAGGTCCTGCGTTCCTCGATGTACCTGGCGGTCTTCCTCGCGGCGCTCGCCACGCTAACCTCCGAGCGTCAGGTGGGGCCACTCATGGATGTCTCCGTCCTGATGATCGCGGCGGTCGCCGGTTACGGTATCTTGCAGAAGATCAACCCGGCCCAGTACCCGGCTACCGCCATCGACGTCGTGAGGATCGATTCGACCGTGGGGTACAGTAACTCCGTCGCCGTACTGGTGGGGATGGCGCTGGCGCTGGCGCTGGCGCGAACGACCACGATACGCAACGTTCTCCTCCGCGGGCTTTACGCCGCCTTGACGCTCGTCCTTCTCGTCGCGCTCTACTTCACGTTCTCTCGCGGTGGCGTCGGGTCGCTGGGGGTAGGTCTGGTCTGCTTGTTCGTCCTGACCGGGACCCGCCTGCAGATGCTGGCCAACCTGCTCCTCCTCTGTGTACCCGGCGCCTGGCTCCTGTGGCGGATGCAGAGCCTCGAAGGACTCATGCGAGCCCGCATCTCTGAGCAACAGAAGATCGCCGACGGGGCAGCGTTCAGCACCGACCTGATCCTGGCCCTCGCGGTGGCGTTCGTCTTGCAGGCCGGATACGCCTTTCTGGTGAACCGCTACGAGCTGATGCCCTCGGGGCGCCGGGTGATCGGGAGGCTCGTCCTCTTCGGGGTGGTCCTGGCGGTCGGCGGGGGCGTCGTTGCGCTGGTGAACGGGCACGGCGGGGTCGGCCAGGTCTACGGGACGCTCGTGAGCAACCCGAACCACCCCGAGAACGCCACCCAGAGGTTCGCCTCCCTCAGCCTGGGCTACAGGGAGGATTACTGGAAGGTGGGCTGGGAAGCGTGGATGGAGCATCCCCTCACCGGTACGGGGGCCGGGACCTTCCAGTACACCTGGCTCGAGAACAGGCCTGGGACCGAGAACGTCAAGCAGGTCCACAACCTGTTCCTCGAGCAGGCCACCGAGACCGGGGTGTTCGCCCTTCTGGCGCTTGTCGGCTTCGTGGTAGCGCTCGTCGGTTACTCCGCGAGGGCAACCTGGCGGACGCAGGGGGAGCGCAGGCTCCTGCTGGCGGGGCTCGTCTCTGCGGTCGTGATCTACCTCGTGTCCTCGTTTATCGAGTGGCACTGGTACATCCCGGGTTCGACCCTGATCTTCTTCTTCCTCGCGGCCATTACCGCGAAGTTCGCCGCCAGAGATGATTGGACCGTCTCGGAGACCGCCCCGGGGCCCGCCGAGGGTGGCCCGGGCTGGACCTCGCGCCGGTAGCGGGCGCCTGCTCACGCTCGATCAGGGGCCGCATGAGAGAGGCAACACCATCGGAGGCGGGTTGAGCACCCGGAGGCTCCGACCAGAGGATGGCTACGACGCCTACGCGGCTCCGGTAATCGGTGCCTCCTTCTACCGGTTGTTCGGCGTGCTTCATGTGGATCTCGATCGGGATCACCGGAGCTCCGTCTTCCTCGCCGGAAGCGGGCGGAGTGGGACGACGTGGGTGTCGGAGATCGTCAACCATCGCAACGAGTTCCGCCTCGTCTTCGAACCCTTCCACCCCGGTCAGGTTGGCACCTGCAAGAACTTCCGTCGCAAGCAGTACCTGAGACCGGACGACCGGCGCGAGGAGTACCTCGAAGCGGCGAGAAGGGTTCTTGCCGGCAGGATCAGGAGTCCCTGGACGGACCGGTTCAACCGGAAGTTCGTTGCGCGTCGGCGCCTGATCAAGGACATAAGAGCCAACTTGCTCCTCGGCTGGATGCGCGAGAACTTCCCCGGCATGCCCATGATCCTTCTCCTCAGGCACCCCTGCGCCGTCGCTGCCTCCCGGCTCGCGCTGGGATGGAGGGACAACCTCTCGGAGACGATGGAGCAGGAGGAGCTCGTCGAGGATTTTCTCGGCCCGGTGGAGGCTGAGATCCGGGCCGCCCGAGACGCCTTCGAGCGCCACGTCTTTTCGTGGTGCATCGAGAACTACGTGCCCCTGAGGCAGTTCGGGCCGGAGGAGATACACCTCGCCTTCTACGAGAACTTCGTCGTGCACCCTGAAGATGAGATCCGACGCCTGTTCGCTTTCTTGAATGAAGACTACGACGGGCGCGTCTACCGCCCCCTGAGGCGTCCCTCGCCTCTGAGCCGCAAGCGAGAGAGCCCTTCGGTGGACGCCTGGCGCCGGTTCGCGACCGATTCCCAACTGAAGAGGACCGTCGAGGTACTCGGGCTCTTCGGGCTCGATAGCGTCTATGGCGAGGGAGCTATGCCCGACCCTTGCGGCGCGCGCGCCCTGATGGCCGGGACAAGAGGGTAGGCAGCTTTGGGCAAGCCGCCGGTGGTGATCCTCTCGGGCGTCCGGTGGGACTTTCTCTGGCAGCGGCACCACATCCTCGCCACCCTGTTCGCCCGCGCCGGTTACCCCACCGTCTTCGTCGAGACCACGGGACTGGCCAACCCCCGCCCGAACATGCTCACGCTCCGCAAGGTCGCTTCGAGGGTCCGGCGCGCCGGAAGCAAAGAGCCCTCCGGGGAGAAGCGGCTCACCGTCTATGCGCCGCTCGCGGCACCGCCGAAGGGAACGGCCTTCCGGTGGCTCAACAGGAGGTTCTTCGTGCCGCGGGTGGTCAGGGATCTCGAAGAGATCGTCGGCCCCGCACCCATCGTCGTCGCCTACCCGCCCACCCGGACGACGCTGGATTTGATCTCCGCTCTCCGTCCTCGGCTCGTCTTCTACGACTGCTCGGACGACTACGCGCACTTTCCGGGCGCACCAGGAGACCTGGCTGCAACCGAGCGCGAGCTCCTGCGGCGAGCAGACCTCGTCTCCTGCACCTCTACGCGCCTGCTGGAGAAGGTGAGACCCTCAAGGCCGGACGCCTTCCTGAGCGGGCCCGCCGTCGACTACGAGCGGTTCCGACCCTTGCAGGAAGACCGCCCCCGCCAAGAAGTCCGCAGGGTCTGCTTCTTCGGGCACGTGAGCAGGGAACGCACGGACTTCTTCGCGCTGCGTGCCATCGCGGGGGCCGCGTTCGAGGTGCGGCTCGTGGGGGGTCTGGGTCGCGTAGATAAGGACGTTCTGGGGATGCCAGCCATCCACTACAACGGTAAGGTGCCCCACGCACGGCTCCCGGCGGCCCTCGTTGGCGTCGACGCCTTCGTGCTGCCCTACAAGGTCAACGCTCTCACCCGGGGCATCGCGCCGGCGAAGACCTACGAGTGCCTGGCGACCGGAAAACCAGTCGTGGCGGCTCCGCTTCCGGCGCTGGAGGAGCTCGCCGGGTTCGTGTACCTCGCGCAGGCGCCGGAGGATTACGTAGAGGTGCTGCGGAGATTGGGGGATCTCGAGACGAACGAGAAGAGGCGAGCGAGGATCGAGCTCGCGCGCAAGAACTCCTGGGAGGCGCGCTTCGGGCAGATCGAGGAGGCCCTGTGGCGCGTCCTGTAAAGCGCCTCGTGGGCAGGATCGACATCCTGGGGGTGGGGGTGGACCCGCTGACGGTAGAAGGGCTGCACGCGGAGATCGGACGCCTGGTACGGGGTAGAGAGCGCGGCCTCGTGCTGAACGTGAACGCCCACTGCCTCAACCTCTGCTACGAGGATCCCAAACTGCGGGGCTTTTTCAACGGAGCGGAGGTCGTCTTCTGCGACGGGGCGGGGGTGATGTTGGGGGCGAGGGTCCTGGGCAGGCGCATCCCGGAGCGGATCACCTACGCCGACTGGGCGTGGCTGCTGGCCGCCTTCGCCGCAGCCGAAGGGTTCTCGCTCTACCTCCTCGGCGGCCGTCCCGGCGTGGCGCGAGAGGCCGCGAGGCAGTTGGTGCAAAGCTACCCCGACCTGAAGATCACGGGCATCCGTCACGGCTACTTCGACCACCTGGCGCAGAACGAGGCCGTCGTGGCGGAGATCAACGCCGCCGCCCCGGACATCCTCCTGGTCGGGCTCGGGATGCCCCTCCAGGAGCGCTGGCTGATGGAAAAT
>JALYGY010000219.1 GCA_030776865.1 Actinomycetota bacterium
CGCGCCTACACCCAGAACGAGACCTTCGAGTCCGGGGTGCTCTTCGCGCAGACGGAAGGCATCATCCCCGCGCCGGAGGTCGCGCACGCCATAAGGGCTACCATAGACCTCGCGCTGGAAGCAAAAGAGGCCGGCGAGCGGAAGGTGATCCTCTTCAACCTCTGCGGCCACGGCCACTTCGATTTGGGCGCCTACGAACAGTACCTCGCCGGGAACCTCGTGGACCTCGAGCACTCCGAGGAGGAGATAGAGCGGGCCGTCGCGGGGATACCGAACTAGAGCGGCATCAGGCATCAGGCTACAGGTAATTTGGCTGGTGCCTGATGCCCGGCAAGCACGAGGATCTCGTCCTCGTGCTTGCCGCTGTTAGATCTCCGGACGGGCTCCTACCTGCTCGACGACCCGCGCCGCGAGCTCGAGGCCCCGTTGCAGCGCCCTGTCGGGCGGGGCACCGGAGAGCCTACCGGCGAGGAAGCCCGCGCTCAGGGCGTCGCCGGCCCCCGTCGTGTCCACGACCCGCACCGGAATCGCCGGCAACCTTACCCGCTCTCCGTCCGCGCTCGCGTACAGGGCTCCTCCCGCGCCGAGCTTGAGGACGACGTCTGGGTAGTGGTGAAGTAGCTCCTGCGCGATGCGGTCGGGGTCTTCGGCTCTGCCGAGCAGGGCGCCTTCTTCGAGGTTGGGGAGGCAGAGGTTCACGCCCCGGGTCCATTCCAGAAAGCACTCGGGACCCATCTCCTCGAGTAGCGGAACGGACGAGGGGTCCACGGAGATACTCATCCCGGCCTCGCGTGCGAGCCGTAGAGCTCTCAGGGCGCTCTCCCTGCGGCTCCCACCGGAGAGGGTGTATCCGGAGAGGTGCAGGTGTCCACCGTCAAAGAGCTCTTCGGGCAGGTCTTCAGGGCTCAAGGCTTCACCGGCGCCGCGGTCGGTGATCATGGTCCGCTCCCCCACCTCGTCCACCACCACGAAGACCTTGCCGGTCGCCAGCGAGCGATCCCGGGCCAGGTGCGGCACAACGCCGGACCTCTTCAGTTCCGCGGCCAGGGCCTCGCCCAGGACGTCGGCACCGACCCTGCCGACGAAGTGCGTCTCGAAGCCCAAGGAGGCGAGCCAGACGGCTGCGTTCGCGCCCGAGCCGCCGCCGGCCGCCTGGATCTCGGTGAAGGTGTCGGTCCCGAACGCGACAGACCCTTCGACCCTCGCGAGCATGTCGTAGAGCAAGTCCCCGACCACGACGACCCCGGGAGGCATGGTTCAGAGCCGTTCGTCGCCGAGCGCGGACAGCGCCACCGCGATGCGAGCCGCAAGGCGGGCATTCTGGAGGATGATCTTTTTGTTCAGTTCTACACTTTTCCCTTTCGTCTCCCTCCTTATGTAGTCGAGAAGAAAGGGCGTCACCTCCTTACCGCGCACGTCCTGGCGATCCATCTGTCCAAGGCCCGCGCGCAGCACCGTGTCGTGGAGTTCGGGGTCCAGTTGCTCGGCTTCGGGGATAGGGTTGGCGACCACGAGCCCGCAGTGCTCGAAGCCGAGGCCGGGCAGGGTATGGATCAGGCGCGCAGCCTCCTCTTCGTTTTCCACCGACCAGTCCAGCGGGCTCCCGGGATCGGTCAGGTAGAAACCGGGGAAGCGGCTGGTACGGAAGCCCACGACGGGCACGCCTAGAGTTTCGAGGAGCTCCAGGGTCGCGGGGATGTCGAGGATGGACTTGACCCCGGAGCAGACCACGGCGACCGGCGTGTGGGCGAGGGTCGCGAGGTCGGCGGAGACGTCCCAGGACTCACGCGCCTCCCGGTGCACGCCGCCGAGGCCCCCTGTGGCGAAGAGCTTTATGCCGGCGAGCGCCGCGAGGTGCGCGGTAGCGGCGACGGTCGTCGCCCCGTGGCTCCCCTTCACGGTGGCAGCTGCTAGATCCCGCGCGGAGAGCTTGGGGATGTTCGCGGTTGTCGCCATCAACTTCAGGTCGTCGCCTTCCAGACCGACCTTCGCCCTCCCGCTCACGACGCCCACGGTGGCGGGCACGGCGCCCTCCGCGCGCACCGTCCGCTCCGCCTCGCGCGCTACGGTCAGGTTGTCCGGGCGGGGCAGACCGTGGGAGATAAGGGTTGACTCGAGCGCCACCACCGGGGTGCCCGCACCGAGGGCCTCCGCTACCTCGGCCCTGATCTCCACGCCCAAGCTGCCCCTCCGGTCAGCGCGGACGGTCTTAGGCCGCGGGCTCGACGCACCGCGGGTCGTTGTTTGCCGGGCTGTTGACGAAGCGGCTCACCGGGTAGGCCTCCATCTCGTCCTCAGGGTACGATGCGAGCAGAGTGGTGAGTTCGTCCCGCTGGGAGGCGGGGTCGAGCCAAACGTCGTAGGTGTCGGCTGGCAAGATGACCGGCATCCGGTCGTGTATCCCCTCCACGAGGGCGTTGGGGCCGGTGGTGAGGATCGTGCACGACCGGATCGTCGGTCCGCCGTCATCGTTCCAGCTCTCCCAGAGACCGGCGAAGGCGAAGGGACGCCCCTCCTTCATGTGGATGTAGTAGGGTTGCTTGCCCCCGTTCTTGCGCTTCCACTCGTAGAACCCGTCGGCCGGGATCAGACACCGGCGCTCGCGGAAGGCCCTGCGGAACGAGGGCTTCTCTGAGACGGTCTCGGCGCGGGCGTTGATCATGCGCGAACCTATCTGCAGGTCGTCCGCCCACGGGGGGATGAGGCCCCACCTGAGCACCTCCAAGCGCTTCTGTCCATCCTCTTCCAGGACCGCCGCGACCTCCTGCGTGGGTGCGACGTTGTAGTTTGGCGGAAGATCTACCGAAGAACCGTCGAAGCCGAACTCCTCCGCCAGCCTCTCCACCGGGGTCGCTAGCGTGTACCTGCCGCACATGTCTCACCCTCCTCAGGACTCCGAAACCTCTCAAATGAATTGTACCCGGCGTTCGGGCCTCTCCCACCGGTCGATCCGGGGCAGCTACGGGGCCCTGCAGCTAGCGGAGAACAGCGCTCGTACATGGGGTGATCCTGCCCGTGGTGTTTGTCGAGAAGCTCCCTGCCGGTGCTCGCCACTCGCGCCCCTTTCCGGGACTTCTCGTCGACGCTACCGACATCCCCGATACCCTCGCGCGAGGCGGAACGTTCAGCCGTGAGTCTCCGCACGGACCTCGAAGGTGGAATCATCGGCTAGGCGTGCGCGGCGGAGCTCGTCGAATCCTTCGGAAAGGGAGGGAGGAGCGAGCTTCTTGGCCGTAGCGAATATGGCCACGTCCGGTACCTGGTCCTTACCCGTGCGCCGCCGGTTGCGCCCGACGCACCCTCGCACCGTCGAATCGAAGTAGTATCCGACGATCCTCGCCCCAAGCCCGCGGCCGAGTTCGATCAGGGGCCGGCGATCCTCCACGGTGGGGTTGGTATTGTCCACGACTACCGAGGTGCCCGCCCTCAGCGCGGCTTCGATCAGCTGCGCCTGCCTCCTGTTACGGTTCTTGTTGTTGGCCAACAGGTCTTTGCTGACGAGCTCGTGGGTCGTGGCGAACCGCTCGCGGAAGAACGTGCTCTTACCCGACGCCTGCAAGCCGACGAAGATCACCAGCTCTGGGGCGTCCTTCGCGGTCTCGATGCGTTCACCGCGTGGCTCCTCTCGCGCCACGTGCGCTTCCTCCTCCATAACGATCATCGTAGCCGATGTGATGCTCCGGGCGGAGCGTCTTTGTTTAGCGGTGAGAGTGGAATGGGATTATAGAGGTGGTGAGTTCTCGTTCCATGATCTCGGAAAGCGCCAACGAGCTTCTCAGGGCCGGCATGGTGCATCTGCTGTCCGGGGTGCTGCCGCTGTACGTCGTCAACGAGTTTCCGAAATCCGGCGGCACCTGGGTGGGGCAGATGCTAGGCCGGGCTCTGGGCGTGCCGTTCCCGAGGAACCGTTTGCCGCTCTTCCGCGCGTCGATCATTCACGGACACTACCTCGAGCCCTGGGGGATAAAAAACGTAGTCGTCGTCTGGCGTGACGGGCGGGACGTGATGGTCTCCTGGTACCACCAGCAGCTGATCCCGCACGAGTGGAACGTGCAGCAGGTGAGCAGATCCCACCGTGAGCTCCCGCTCGAAGACTACACCGATGTTTACAGGAACCTGCCTGCCTTTATCGAGTACGCCTTCACCAGGTCGCATCCCATGCGCTCTCCAGGGGCCGATTTCGTGCGCCCGTTTACAAGCCCACACGCTCCTAACTTCTCGTGGATCGATTTCGTGCGCCGCTGGCACGGTCACAAGGACGCGATCCACGTTCGCTATGAGGACCTGCGCCGGGATACCGCCGGCGAACTGCGGAGGATCGTTCTCGAATTGACCGGCGAGCGGTTGGGCCCACCAGCGGCGGGTGCGATAGCAGAAGAGTTCTCCTTTGTGCGCCAGGCTGGCAGGCAACCTGGTGAAGAGGACAAGAGGAGCTTTCTGCGCAAGGGCGTGGTCGGGGATTGGCGCACCCACTTCAGCCCGGAAGCCAGGGAGACCTTCGACCGGTACGCGGGGGACGAGTTGATCCTCCTCGGCTACGAGCAGAACAGGGCGTGGGTCCGCGGCGGGCCTTGACACGAGCGGTCGAGCCGCAGCGTGATGGCGCTCACCGGGTCGTCCGGAGCTCCGGCTCTTCGGGGGTGCCGCTCCGGGCCGCCGGGTGACCGAGGACGTCGCGGTAAACGTCCTCGATCTGGCGCACCATCGTCGCGTGGCTGAATCGAGAAGTTGCGCGTCGCCGCCCCGCCTCGCCCAGCCGGCGGGCGCGGTCGGGGTCGCGCAGCAAGGCGAGAAGAGCGTCGCCAAAAGCATCGGTGTCGCCTGGCGGAATGAGCAGACCTTCCTTATCGTGGCGGATCTGATCCGGTATCCCTCCCACGGCGCTGGCGACGACGGGGACTCCGGCGGCCATGGCTTCGAGGGTGACCAGCGGCGAACCCTCGGTCACCGAGGGAACCACGAGCACGTTCAGGGTCTTTATGAGAGCCGACGCATCCGACCGGAAACCGAGGAAGTGGACGCGCTCCCGGAGGCCGAGGTCCTCCGCCAGGGCCGCCAGCTCCTGCCGGAGGGGGCCGTCGCCGGCGACTATGAAGTGGGCTTCCGGGAACTGGGGTGCGACGCGGGCCGCCGCTCTCAGGAAGTTCGCCACCCCCTTCTCGGGCTGCAACCGGGCTACGACGCCGACCAGCGGGCGTCCGCGCAGCTCTGCCGGGAGCGGCGCATC
>JALYGY010000220.1 GCA_030776865.1 Actinomycetota bacterium
ATGGCGTCGACGTCCTCGGGAGGCGCGACGCCCTCCTCGACGACCATGAGGCACTCGCGCTTGATCGCGGCCCAGATGCGGTTGAAGATGAACCCGTCGCTCTCGCGCCGCACCCGGAAGGGCACCAGCCCGTACTGGGGGAGCTTCTCCATGAGCGCGTCGATAACCGCCTCGTCGGTCTTGCCGCACGACATCAGCTCGACCGAGTTGAGTTCTGGCGGTTGCTGGTAGTGCGTGTTCAGCACGCGCTCGGGGTGCTCGACCTTGCCGATAATCTGGCTTGTGGGCAGCGAGGACGAGTTGCTGCACAGGATCGCGTCCGGCTCGGCGAGCCGGTCCAGGTCGCCGAAGACCTCGGTCTTGATGTCGATCCTCTCGGGCACCGCCTCGATCACCATCCAGCCGCCGGCGACGGCCTCCTGCAAGTCGCCTAAGACCTCGACCCGCCCGCGCCGGGCGGGGTGTAGCCCGAGCGCCTGCTGCATCTCAGCGACGTGCTCTTCGACGTAGTCGCGGGCCGCCTCGCGCTGCTCCGCCGAGAGGTCGAAGATCCGCACGTCGCTACCGCCGCCCGAGTACACCGCGGCGATCCGGCGGCCGAGCGTCCCCGCGCCGTCGATGACCACCGGACGCTCGTCTACATCAGCCGGAAGCGTGTAGGGCATGATATTGCTCCTCCTTGTCGAGTCGCCGGTTTTGATGTATTCGAGTACCGCCTAGCTTATGAGCGTCGTATGATGCCACCGATTCTAGCCCGGAGCGAGCTTCGCAGGGTATCTCTGTCTACGCTGCTGCTTGAATAATGGGTGAAGACCCCAAAACCCCGGCTAGGGCTGCGCTCGCCGCACCTCCGAGGAGACGACCTCGTACCTCTCCAAGCCGGTTACTTCTCCACCGGCGGCTTCGGCGCTGAAGACACGCAACCAGTGCGCCGCCTCCTCGGTGGCGTTCATCGCTTGCTCGCTCTCCCACAGGGTAATTGCTAGCACCTTGCCCCTTCCGCGGTCGGCGAGGACTAGAGCTCCGGCGAAGCCGTTCTGCATCCTGAGCGCTGGTAGGACGTGCTCCGTGATCTCGCGGGTCATCTGATCTAACCGCTCCGGGATCGCCGTCCCGAGGGTTACGCGCGCGAACACCTCACCTCCCCTGCTTTAGGCCGAGCGGCTGATTACGTGTTGCCCATTATGGGGCATCTGGGTCCACTGAGCCAGCACTGCGGCCTCTATCGGCCCAACGTCCGGGAAGGGGGGCCCCGAAGTATACTCGCCACCCCACATATACTCGCCGGGGCAGTTAGCAGGCGATCATGCTGTAGAGTGGTGTTGTGAGAGAAGGGCAAGCGCACAGGGGCGAGGAGTTGGTGGGATGAGCCGCCGCACCGCCGCACGGCTTGCTTGGTCGATGTGCGCGGTCTCCTTGGCCCTGACGGCGCTTGCCATCCTACTCCTGGATAGGAACCGGACCTCGCCCGGTTGGGAGACGACCTCGTAGGGGTGGTCAGGGAGACAATGCAGCCCAGCCACGTCTCGCTGTGGCTGGGTCCCGATAGGCCCTCAAGGGGAAGCAGGCGGACTAGCAGTCAGGAGTGATCTGGACTCCGCGCGGTTCGTGTCCTAGAGTGATCGGATAGGCGAAAGAGAGGTTAGAGGGTTGGTGACGAGCTCCGATAACTTCGTGCGAGCCGGCCGGCTAGACGACGTGCGCGCTAGCGGTCAGCTGCCCGTTCGGGTCGCCGGTCACTCGCTGGCGCTCTTCTTCCACGATGGCAGCGTGCACGCCGTGGACAATCGCTGCCCCCACATGGGGTTCCCCCTGCACCGGGGCAGCGTGCGCGACGGCATCCTGACCTGTCACTGGCACCACGCCCGCTTCGACCTGGAGAGCGGCGGGACCTTCGACCAGTTCGCCGATGAAGCGCGTGTCTTCCCGGTGGAGATCAGGGACGGCGAGGTGTGGGTGGACCTCACACCGCGGGGGGAGCGGCTCGCTTCCCTGCGCCAGCGCCTACAGGATGGGCTGGAGCGCAACGTCTCGCTGGTTGTAGCCAAATCGGCGATTGGACTGCTGGGTGGCGGGGAAGGTCCCGCCGAGCCTTTCCGTACTGGCCTCGCCTTCGGCGCGCGGTACCGGCGAGCAGGATGGGGCCAGGGGCTGACCATGCACGCCTGCATGATGAACCTCCTGCCTTACCTCTCCCCCGAGGATCGCCCGCTTGCCCTCTACCACGGGCTCTCGGCCGTCACGCGCGACTGCGCAGGAGAGCCGCCGCGGTTTACCCTTCGTCCGCTTCCGGGCGAGGCGGCGGACCTGACCACCCTCAAGCTCTGGTTTCGGCGGTTTGTCGAGGTGCGCGACTCAGAAGGGGCCGAGCGCTGCATCATCTCGGCGGTGCGAGCAGGAGCCAACCACGTCCAGATATCCGACATGCTCTTCGCCGCCGCCACGGACCACCGCTACCTGGACGCCGGGCACATCCTGGACTTCACCAACAAGGCCTTCGAAGCGCTCGATGTCGCCGGCTGGGCGCACGCGGAACCCGTCTTGTCCAGCCTTGCCGGGGGGTACGCGGGCGCCGCCCGCATGGAGGAATCGAACTCCTGGCGCAACCCCGTGGATCTGGTGGAGATCCTCGAGGGCGCCTTCGAGGATCTGCCGGACACGCTGAAAAGGGGTCGAGACCGGCGCGGAAGGTGGGAGGGCCGCGAGGAACTCGCCGCCGTGCCGCTAAACGAAGAGCCGAAAGCAATCGCCGAGGCGCTGCTCGGGGCGCTGCGGGAAGGTGCCAACGAAGAAGAACTGGCCGGAGCCGTCGCGTACGCCGCGGCGCTGCGTATCGCCCGATTCCCGACCACCAACGAGTTCGGCGACTGGGACACAGCGCTGCACACCTTCACCTTCGCCAACGCCGTACACCAGGGGCTGAGGCGAACCCCCTCTGCGGAGTTGCTGCGAGGCGTTTTCGACG
Source organism: Actinomycetota bacterium (assembly GCA_030776865.1). Taxonomy (GTDB): domain Bacteria; phylum Actinomycetota; class Rubrobacteria; order Rubrobacterales; family Rubrobacteraceae; genus JALYGY01. The sequence continues at coordinate 2,966 of JALYGY010000220.1, forward strand.
CGGCGATGAGCGTACACCTCGACCGCTTCCTCAACGTCCCCCCTGCGCGCCTTCCCGAGCCCGACGATTCGGGCAAGCAGCCAGAAGGACTGCTTGCCGAACTACCGACGTTGCTCGACGAACGCCAGCGGGTGGACGCGGCGGGGGAGCTGGTGGCCCGTTACCTCCGCGGTCGAGGCGATGCCGACCGGCTCCTACTCGCCGTGATGGGTGGCCTGCTCCTCAGGGAGGACCGCAACTTCCACACTATCCAGGCCGTCGAAGCCGCCTTTCGCCAGCACGCCCTTTTGCGCGGCACTGCGGCCGGCACGCATGTGCTGGTAGCGGCCGCGCGTTACCTTGCCGCTCACTCTCCGACGATGCGCTCTCAGGGCCAGACCTACGACATCGCCCGCCGGCTCTCTCGCGGCGAGATCATCTACGAAGAATGAGCTATACAGGGTACGGAGACGACTTCATGCGGAGAGTGCCGGAGGGCCGGTCGGAAGCTCTCGGGCAAGCCATGGATCACCTGCGGATGGTTCCGAAAGAGATCTACGAGTGCCCCAAAAGACTGGTGGGGGTTTTCGTCGCTGCCAATGAGGTCCACCACGCCGGGCGATTCAGTACTTGACGGGGGAGCTCGAAGCGGCAATGTCGGCCGGGATGTAGAAGATGTTCAGCTCGAGCGCCCGGGGAAATATCCCATCGGGAGGATGATCCCACCCGGGTGTTTCTATTGAGCCGTTGTTGGCAGATTGCTCTAGGATAGAGATCCTTGAAACTCCGTAGGGGTCGGCCTGGCGTGGAAAAGAAACCAAAGAGGACGCTAACGCGCAAAGACTTCTTGAGGGCCACCGGTATGGCTGGAGCCTCCCTGCTCGGCGCCGCCGGGTGCGACCGGCTCGCCAAGCTGCCCGAAGACTACCTTCCTCCGAGCGGGGCGGCCAGCGACAACGTCATCCTGGTCATTTTGGATACCTTGAGAAAGGACCACGTCGGGGCCTACGGCAACCCCTGGATAAAGACCCCAAACCTCGACTCCCTCGCCGAGGAGGGTTTGCGCTTCACCCGGGCATACCCGGACGCTATGCCAACCATCCCGGCCCGGCGAGCGATACACACAGGGATGAGAACCTTCCCCCTCGAACCGCCCGCTTACGGGTGGACTTCGATCCCTGAAGATCAAACCACGCTGGCCGAGATACTCGAGACCGTGGGCTACCAAACCATGCTAGTCACCGACACCTACCATCAGTTCAAGATGAACTTCGGCCGGGGGTTCGACATCTACCGTAAGATCCGGGGCCAGGAGAGAGACCCCTACAGGAATCCTTACTCGATCTCCGAGAAAGAGGTGCGACGTCGCTACGTCATCTACGGGAAGGGTCACCTGGCTCGCCAGTACCTCGCCAACGTCCAAGGACGGCGCAAGAGTGAGGAGGACTGGTTCGCTCCCAAGGTGTTCCTCGGCGCGATGGAGGCGCTGGAGGAGGCTCGTAGGAAAGAACCGTTCTTCCTGGCGGTGGATTGCTATGACCCTCACGAACCCTGGGATCCGCCCGAGAGGTACACTCGCCTCTACGACCCCGGCGGCTACGAGGGCAAGGAACTCTTGAACCCAAGGTACGGAAAGGATGACTACCTCACAGACGGCAAGCTTCTTAGGCTGCGGGCGCTGTACGCTGCGGAGGTAACGATGGCCGACCACTGGCTCGGGAACTTCCTGCAGAAGGCTCACGATCTCGGGGTCATGGAGAACACACTGCTCCTCCTGATCTCCGACCACGGCCACGCCTTGGGCGAACACGGCTACATCGGCAAGCTCGCTTACGCATTGTGGCCGGAGCTCACCGACATCGTCTTCCTCATTCGCCACCCCGAAGGTCAGGGGGCCGGAGAGACCAGCGACTACTACGCCTCAACCCACGACGTTGCTCCCACTATCCTGAGCCTGCTGGGTATAAAGCCGCCCAGGCCGATGGAGGGGCAGGATCTCTCCGTAGTGCTGGACGACAGGGAGCCGGGCGTGCGCCAACACTTCACCCTGGCCTACAGAAAGCACGTCTGGAGCCGGGACGAGGAGTACGTGATGTTCGCCCGCAACGATGGTTCGGGAGCCAGGCTCTACGATGCGCGAACCGATCCGCAGCAGACGAGAGACCTCGCAGAGGAGGCCCCCGAGACCGTCGAGACGATGTTCGAGGAGTACGTCCTCAAGGACGCGGGCGGCTCGCTGCACGACCACTGACCCCCCGTGCAACCCGAGAGCCGCATGCAACCTGCCCACCAGCGACGCGGGGTGAAGCAGTCTGGTAGCTCGCCTGAGGCTCATAACCCGAAGGTCGCAGCCTGTAATTGCGCTTCCGCTGGGCCATTTCGCTTCCTCGCACCCCCTGCTTTGGTATAACGCCAGGAGTTAGGTGCAGCGGGCGGCGAAGGGAGCATTGAGCTCTATGGTCCACATCCTCCACGCGATCGCAGCGGGTGACCCTGGGTGGGCTTTGTACGCCGTATCGCTGCTCGTGAGTGTTCTACCGGATGAGCTCCTACTTATCATCCAGAGAAGGGGTTTCGGCAGACGGGGCTTTGGTTT
>JALYGY010000221.1 GCA_030776865.1 Actinomycetota bacterium
CAAGTACGCCAAGGACAGGAAGATCGCCGTCGGGCCCGGGCGGGGTTCGGCGGCGGGTTCCATCGTGGCGTACGCTCTCGAGATAACGGAGCTAGATCCCCTGCAGTACTCGCTGCTCTTCGAGCGCTTCCTGAACCCGGACCGTATTAGCATGCCGGACGTGGACATAGACTTCTCGGTCAAGGGACGCGGCGAGGTCACGAGGTACGTGACCGAGAAGTACGGTGGGCACGAGCACGTAGCCCACATCATCACCTTCGGGACCATCGGCGCCAAGGCCGCGATAAGGGATGCCGGTAGGATCTTCCAGTACCCCTACTCTGACACCGACAAGTTAGCCAAGTTGATCCCCGACAAGCCGGTTGGGACGACGTTGCGCGACGTGCTCCGCCCGGAGAACGAGCGGTACGTCGCGGGCGAGAAACACCCGGGGGTGGCGCGTGAGATCATCCAGTTCGTGGAGGGGGACGAGGCCGCACGACAGGTTCTGGACACAGCCTTCGAGATAGAGGGCTTCGCCCGTCATGCCGGGACCCACGCCGCTGGCGTCGTCATCTCCGAGGAGCCGCTGACGGACATCGTCCCGCTCCAGCGCGTCGCGAAAGACGAGAGCGCCGTCATGGTCCAGCACCCGATGGGAGATGTCGAGGCCCTGGGTCTTCTGAAGGTGGACTTCCTGGGCTTGAGAAACCTGGACGTCATAGAGGAGAGCCTCGAGATCATCCGCCGCACCACCGGCGAGGAGGTGGATATCCGCCACATTCCCCTTGACGATAAAAAGACGCTCGACCTCTTCGCCAGGGGCGACACGTTCGGGGTCTTCCAGTTCGAGTCGAGCGGGATGCAGCGGATGCTCCAGGAGGTCCGGCCCGACCGATTCGACGACCTGGTCGCCCTCAACGCCCTCTACCGTCCGGGACCCATGGACTACATCCCCAACTTCAAGCGCGGCAAGCACGACCCCGAGAGCGTCGAGTACCTGGATCCACGCCTCAAGGCCATCCTGGAGCCCACCTACGGCGTCGCCGCCTACCAGGAGCAGCTCATGGAGATCTCCAAGACTCTTGGCGGCTTCACCCCCGGCGAGGCCGATACGTTGAGGAAAGCCATCGGCAAAAAGAACGTCAAGCTGCTCGCGCCGCTAAAAAACAAGTTCACGCAGGGCTGCAGCGAGAACGAGGTCGAGCCGCGGGTCGCCGAGGAGCTGTGGAACTGGATGGAGAAGGCGGGCGGCTACTCGTTCAACAAGAGCCACTCGGCGTGCTACTCCTTTCTCGCCTTCCAGACGGCCTACCTCAAGGCGCACTACCCTGAGGCGTACATGGCGGCCCTGTTGAGCAGCGTCATGAACACCAAGGATCGGGTGCCGCAGTACGTCGCGGAATCGAGGGCGATGAAGATCGCGGTCCTCCCGCCGGACGTCAACGAGAGCGGGCGCCGCTTTACGGTGGTGGGGGAGACCATCCGGTTCGGGCTCTCGGCGGTCAAGAACGTCGGGGACAACTGCGTGGAGGCGATCATCGCCGCCAGAGAAGGGGGCGGACCCTTTACGGACATCTTCGACTTCTGCGAACGGGTGGACCCGAAGACCTACAACAAGCGCACGCTCGAGTCGCTCATAAAGTGCGGCGCCTTCGACAACACCGGCGACCCGCGCGCCGCTATGCTCGCGGTCCACTCCCAGGCGGTGGAGAGGGCTGCAAAGGCCAAGGATAGTACCGGCGACGACCAGTTCTGCATGTTCGACTCGGCCGAGTTGGCGAGCTTCGCTCCCCCCAAGCCCGAGATCCCCGACGCAGAAGACGACCGGCGCCAGAGCCTCGAGTGGGAGAAAGAAACGCTGGGCCTCTTTGTCTCCGACCACCCCTTGCGCCCCGTGTTGCACAAGCTGAAGAACCACATCGACACCACCGCCTCCGACCTCGACGCGTGCGGAGAAGGGTCGGTGGTGTGGGTCGGGGGGCTCGCGACCTCCGTCCGCACCAACGCCACCCGCAAAGGCGACACGATGGCGATGCTTCAGCTCGACGACACGCGCGGCCTCGCGGAGGTCGTCGTCTTCCCGAGGGTCTACGCCAAGTGTGCGGACTGCGTTCGGGAGGACGCCGTGCTCAAGGTCAGGGGACGCGTCGAGCGCAAGGAGGGCATCCCGCGCATCATGGCGATGGAGATGGAGGAGCTGCGACTCGAGCCCGGTCTCGACCCGGTCTACCTCTGCGCCGGGGCGTTCGTGGGCCTCTCGCGCCGGGATGCCGAGCGGGCGTTCGAGATCATAGGCCGCCACGGGGGGGAGAGCCCGCTCCTCCTCGTCTCCGGCGACGGCGCGCTGGAGGAGCGGATCGCAGGGGTCGAGGACTCCTCCGACCTCCACGCCGAGCTCAAGCAGCTCCTCGGCCCGCGGTGCATCTCCGCAGTCCGCCCGCTCTCCGAGCCGGAGATGGAGCAGGTCTCGTGATCCTTCCCCGACGGGGTGCTACCTGAGGGACCTCCACCTCTCTTATGCCGGGCGTGAGAAGTGGCGCGGTAGGAGTTGCGTCCCGCGTACCGGGTGGGGAGAATTGAAGCTCCTTCGCAAGCGATAGACGGAGAGACAGGTTCATGATCGAGAAGATCGTCTTCACCCGTGGGGTTCCGCCGCCCGAGGCTTTCCCGACCGACGAGCTCGGCGCTTGCTTCGACGCTGCGATTCGCGTCGATGCCCGCGTCGTGCTGCAGTACGGGCAGCAGCCGGGTTACGAGCCCCTGCGCGAGGAGCTTGCCAGGGAGTACGCCGTGTCGGAGTCGGAGATCCTCATCGGCAACGGTTCGTTACACCTGCAGGACCTCGTATCGGCCCACCTCGTCGGTCCCGGCATGGCGGTGTTCACCGAGCAGCCGAGTTACGACCGCGCGATCACCACCTTCCGGCGGCGCGGCGCGCGCGTGATCGGCATTCCGCTAGAGAATGACGGCATCAGCGTCGAGCGGCTGGAGGCGGCGCTGCGACGCGAGGTACCTGCGTTCTTGTACCTCGTACCGGATTTCCAGAATCCCGCCGGCGCGACGCTCTCGCTCGAAAAGCGGCACAGGGTCGTCGAGCTGGCGAGCGAGTACGGCTTCCCTGTCATCGAGGACGTGCCGTACCGCAAGCTGCGCTACCGCGGCGAGGATCTACCGCTGCTGCGCGACATCGACCCTTCGCACGTCATCACCATGAGCTCGTTCAGCAAGCTGCTGAGCCCCGGCATCCGCGTCGGCTTCATGATCGCGCCCTCCGACCTAGTCGTTACCGTGACCAAGCTCGCCGAGGACACCTACCTCTCGCCGGTACTGCCGACCCAGGCCGCCGTTGCGGAGTACCTGCGGCGGGGTTTGCTCGCGCCGAATGTCGAGCGGCTAAAGGAGTTGTACAGGCCCCGCTGGCAGGCGATGGCCGAAGCGGTACGCCGCGAACTGCCCGCCGCGCAGGCCTTCATCCCCGACGGCGGCTTTTTCGTGAGCGTGATGTTGCCGGAGGACGCCCACACCGAGGATCTGGTGGGAAGGGCAAGGGAGCGCGGGCTGGTTCTCACATCAGGAGCGGCTTTCTTCGCCGACCCGGATGGCGGCAAACAGACGCCGGGCGACAGGTTCGTGCGGCTCCCGTTCTGCGCGGTAACCCCGGAGCAGATCGAAGAGGGCGTGCGGAGGCTGGCGAGCCTGCTCTGATCTGAAACAAGCGCCGATGCTGGCGGAGTATTGTCCCGCGCTCGAAAGGGTATAGGATGCCCCTCGTAGGAGAGCACGCCTCCTACCCTGGCGATAACCGGACGAACACGGGACGACGCCTCACCGTGGCGGAGGTCCGCCCGAGGACCGGAGATCCTCAAACCGGCTCAGAGCGCCGGTGGTGTGAGTCTTGGAGGTAAAGGAGGAGCGTTGGAGGGCACACGGCTTCTGGTTATGGTCCTAGCTATAGTGGGCGGCATCCTCGGGGCCACGGTAGTTCTGGTGGCACTCCTGGATTGGGCGGTAGAAGTCGTGAGGTTACAATTCGTGACGGGCCGCGGGCCGGCCGCAAGCCTGGCAAGGCGTCTTCGGCTACCCCTCGCCGCTATGCTGCCAGCGCTCATGTTCGGTTCCCTTGCGGGGGTCACGACCGAATCACCAATAGCGGGCGTCGCCACACTGGGCGTTATCGCTGTGGCAATGATGGCTGCGCTCTTGGTACTAAACCGCTGAGGAGCGCTCCCGAAGGCCACCGGTGATTCTTACCGGCCCAGGACAATCGGGACGATGCAACAGGCTCCCCTTTCGGCAACCCGGCTGCTTCGTCTCGCACAAGCCCCGTGGCTTTGCGTCTCCGCCTGCGGCCCCGAGAAGGTCAAAACGGCTTCGCCACGATCTTGACCGGCTGCGGGCGCCGTGACTAGAATTACCTTGCATATCACGCGTTGTGGGTGGAGAGAGGAACTTCGGCTCCGGTGGTGCACCGAGCCGCGGATAGGAGGTAGAGCGTATGGAAGCATCTGAGCCGCGGGCTGGTGGTGCGACGGAGCAACCGCACCTAAGACGCGCTATTGGCCCGATGCTGCTGCTGTTCTTTATCGTCGGCGACATGGTAGGTGGCGGCATCTACGCGCTGGTCGGCGAGGTCGGGGGCATAACGGGGGGCGCGATCTGGAGTGCCTTTCTTCTCGCCCTGGTTCTCGCCGTCTTCACCGCATTCGCCTACGCCGAACTCGTGACCAAGTATCCCCGCGCGGGAGGGGCGGCCACCTACTCCCACCGCGCCTTCAGAACTCCGTTCGTGAGCTTCATGGTCGCCTTCGCGGTCATGTTGTCCGGCATAACGTCGGCTTCGGCGCTCTCCATAGCGTTCGGCGGTGATTACCTCTCGCAGTTCATCACGGTCCCCGCGGTGCTCACCGCGCTGGTGGTCATGGTGGTGCTGGCCGTGATCAACTTCATCGGCATCTCGGAGTCCGTCAAACTCAACGCGACCTTCACCGTGATCGAACTCTTCGGCCTGTTGCTGATCGTCCTGATCGGGCTGACGGCGCTCGGCACCGGCACTGCGGATCCGAGCCGGGCCTTCGAGTTCAAGGGGGACTCGTTCATCCCAGCGCTCATTCTGAGCGGCGCGGCGCTGTCTTTCTACGCCCTGATCGGCTTCGAGGATTCGGTCAACGTAGCCGAGGAGACCCAGAACCCCTCCAGGAACTACCCCCGCATCCTCTTCGGGGGATTGGTCCTTGTCGGGATCATCTACCTGGTCGTGACCATCGTAGCCTCGATGGTGGTACCGACAGGGCGGCTCGCGGGATCCAGCGGTCCCCTGCTGGAGGTGGTGAAGGTGGGAACCCTGGGGGTCCCGTTGAAGCTGTTCTCGGCCATAGCGCTCCTGGCGCTCATCAACGGTGCCTTGATAAACATGATCATGGCATCGCGCTTGATCTACGGCATGGGCCAGGAGGGAGTCATGCCCTCCATTCTCGCTAAGGTACATTCCGGCCGTCAGACCCCCTGGGTGTCTATAATCTTCACCACCCTGGTCGCGATGGCTCTAATTGCGACCGGTAGCTTCGAGGCCCTGGCGGCCACCACGGTCGTGTTGCTCCTGCTGGTGTTTATTACCGTGAACGTCGCCGTCCTTGTCCTGCGCCGTGACCGGGTCGAGCACGAGCACTTCCACGCCCCCTCCGTGTTCCCGATACTCGGGATCGCGGTCTCCGTCGGTCTCCTGACACAACAGGATCTCATCATTTTTAGAAACGCGGGGCTTCTGCTCTTGCTCGGAGTGGGGCTCTACGTCATAAACTATTTGGTGAAGAGAGGCCTCGACCACGAAGCGCCTCGACCGGAGCAGTGGCACGCCTAGGCTATAATCCGTAGAACCCGCCAAACATCCCGTCCGAGAGCGGAGCTCTGCCGCGTAGCTTCAGCATGTCGTGGGTAAAATAATGGAGGCTCGATCACGGACGTGGAAGGTGCGATGAACGCATTGCTCAAGGGCGCCCTAATAGTGGGCGGCGGGGCGGCTGGCGCGGAGGTTTTGCGGCGGGCGTTGCGAAACGGTCCGAGGTACGAACCCTGGGAGAGGGTTCCGTACACGGACTTCCCGAACCGCGTCCTAGTCGTTGGCG
>JALYGY010000222.1 GCA_030776865.1 Actinomycetota bacterium
GACTGGCCGGTCAACTTCGCCCACCGCGGAGCCTCGGCGCGGGCCCCGGAGAACACTCTGGAGGCCTTCCGGCTGGCGGTTGAGGCGGGAGCCGGTGGGCTGGAGCTCGACGTCCACATGACCCTCGACAAGGAGATCGTCGTCATCCACGACGCGACCGTAGAGCGCACCACAGAGGGTTCCGGCGTCGTCGCCGAGATGAAGTTGGACGAGCTGCGCGCTCTCGACGCCGGCTACTGCTTCAGCCCGGACGGGGGGCGCACGCACCCCTACCGCGGAAGGGAGCTCAGGATACCGACGCTCGCGGAGGTCTACGAGCAGTTTCCAGCCGCTTGCGTGAACGTCGACATAAAAGGGTCCCTGCCGGGCGCCGAGGAGGCCGTCATGAGGGTCATACGGGAAGCCGGCGCCGAGGAGCGGTCGCTCGTCGTCTCCGAGCATCACGCGGTCGTGCGGCGCTTCCGCCGGGTCTCCGGCGGTCGGATCTCCACGGGAGCGTCCAGGCTGGAGACGGGAGCGTTCTACCTCCTGAGCCGTTTGCGCCTGGAACGTTTGTTTCGCCCTCCCTGCGCTGCCCTCCAGGTGCCCGTCGAGCACAAGGGGCTCACGCTGGTCACGCAGCGCTTTGTGGAGGCGGCTCACTCGCGGGGAGTGCGGGTGGACGCGTGGACGATAAACGAGCCCGGCGAGATGCGCCGCCTGCTCGACCTCGGGGTGGACGTCATTATGACCGACCGCCCGCAGACGCTTGCGAGCGTGCTCCGGGGGCGCCGCGGATAACGGCGGCAGCCCGCCGTTCTGGCCTGTAAACTGGGCGCAATGAGCCGCAGTTCGGCTCGTCGGATAGACTGGAGCAGGAGAACCATGATCGAGGAATCCATCGTAAAAGACCCAGCCCTCGCCCCGGAGGGGCACCGCAAGATAGCTTGGGTCGCCCAGCATGCGCCGGTCCTGAACGCCATCTTCGAGGAGCGTCTCTCCGACGGCTCTCTGAGTGGCCGGCGGGTAGCCATGGCCATCCACCTGGAGGCCAAGACGGCCTACCTAGCGATACTGCTCTCGGAGGCGGGGGCCGACGTCACCGTCGCGGGGAGCAATCCGCTCTCTACCCAGGACGACGTTTGCGCGGCCCTCGCCGAGCGGGGGGTAAGGGTCTTCGCCACCCACGACCCGGACGACGAGGACTTCGAAGGGTATCTACTGCGGACCATCGGGACCGCTCCGGACCTGATCATTGACGACGGCGCAGAGCTCGTAAGCCGTCTGGTGGACCGTCGCCCAGACCTCCTCGAGGGCGTAGCCGGAGCCTCCGAGGAGACGACAACCGGCATCCTGAAGTTCAGGGCGATGGACGCCGAGGGGCTCCTGTCCTTCCCCGTGCTCGCCGCCAACGACGCTCGCATGAAGCACCTCTTCGACAACCGCTACGGCACCGGCCACTCCTCGATCGTGAGCCTGCTCTCCAATACGAACCTCTTCTTGAGCGGCAAGACGGTCGTCGTGATGGGCTACGGCTGGGTGGGACGGGGCCTCGCCAAGTACGCCAAGGGGATGGGCGCCCGCGTCGTAGTCTGCGAGCCGGAGCCGGTAAAGCTGCTCGAAGCCTACGCCGAGGGCTACGAGGCTATGAACTCGCTAGAGGCCGCCGAGATCGGGGACTTCTTCGTCACCGGGACGGGCAACCTGAAGGTCCTACGAACAGAGCACTTCGCGCGCATGAAGGACGGCGCCGTGCTCGCCAACGCCGGTCACTACGACCACGAGTTCGACCTGGGGGCGCTCCAGGAGGAGGCCGCGGTGGTGCGCGAGGTCAGGCGCAACGTCACCGAATACGAGATGAACGACGGGCGCCGTCTCCACGTGCTGGCCAGGGGGAGGCTCGTCAACATCGCCGCCGCGGATGGACACCCGGTCGAGATCATGGACCTCACCTTCGCCATCCAGGCCCTCGCCGCCCACCGCCTCGCCCGCAACGCCGCGAGCATGCCGGAGGGCCTGCAGACCATCCCGGGCGAGATAGACGAGTACGTCGCCCGCACCAAGCTCGCCACCCTAGGCGTCGAGCCCGAAAAGCTCACCGAGGAGCAGATAGGGTACCTGAATAGCTGGCGATAGGGTTAGTAGGTTTCAGGCATCAGGTCAATTGGCTGAATCCTATAGCCTGATGCCCCTTTACGCGCGGACCACCATGGTCCCTCCGGCCAGGATCAGTAGCACGCCCAGAACCTTGAGGTGCCCCACGCTCTGAGCTGTAGGGCCGAAGACGCCCAGCCGGTCGACCGCGAGTCCGAAGACGAGCTGGGAGCCGACCACCAGCGAGATGGTCTGGGCGAGCCCCCCGCGGTTCGCGGCGAGTACGATGCTCGCCAGGATAAACGCGCCCAGTAGCCCCGATGCGAGGGCAAACAGCAGAGCGCGCCCGGTGGCCTCGGGTCTCGCTGCAAAGAGCGCCCAGGCGAGCCCGGCGAAGGCCGTCGTCGCCCCAGAGATGCCGATGAGGGCTCCGAGCCCGAGATCCCGCAGCCCTACCGAGTTGACGACCACCTGCAAGGCTATGGCCACCCCGGCCGAAACTGCCAGGAACACCGCTGAGTTCATCCGCTCCTCCCCTTGTTAGTATCTACTAGGCATGAGAACTATAACGATCCGCTACACCGGCTTCCGCGAGTGCCCGAACTGCGAGGGACGTGGGGACGACGGCTCTGCCTGGCGTCCTTTCGAGTGCCGGAGGTGCAAGGGGCGAGGCAGGCTCGTGACGGATGTCGAGGTCGAGGACTCGGTGGAGGGGCTCCTGCCGCGCTCGCTCTACGACTTCAACTCCCTGGGCGAGGTCTACCTCATGGACTTCGACGAGGAAGAGGAGATAGAGGTCATTCGTCCTGCGGACCCTTGGGGTTGACGTTCGCCATCATGCGTAGGCCCTGCGCGAAGGCGGCGGAGAACCCGATCCCTATGATGTCGAAGGTAGCCCAGCGCCCGTAGGAGGGCCTGCCGACTTCTCCGAACTCCTCGGCGTAGCCCGAAGGGTCGCTGACGGCAGCCCACCCGTAGGCGAACGGGAAGAGCGCCCATTCGATGAAGGTGGCCCCGCCGACCATCACGAGAGCCGCCAAAACCCCCGACCAGCCGCCGCGAAAGACGAGAATGACGGCGAGCACTAAAAGGACCAGGAGCCGGCTGAACAGGATGAGCTGTTCCCGCCCGAGATCTCCCGCGTAGGCGCTCTTCCAAGCGTAGACCTGCGCGCCGAAACCGAAGAGCGCGGCGGCGAAGGTACATCCCAGGGTCAGGACTACGAGGGATCCCAAGCTCCGCTTCATGCACTGAATTATAGTCGCCGAGTTTCCCTAATCTTCGATTCTTGGATTAGCCGCCATGATAGCTTCTGCTACCTCCCAAACACGAGGGAGGAATATCTCGATCTCTTTTTTGCGCTGCTGAAGATCAGCGAAGGAAGTTATGCCAAGATCACCGAGGAGCTGCCGGTAGCCGGGACTAAACCTATCCTGCAGTTCCGCCGGCGCGTCATGGTAGAGCACCTTCTGACACCTGGAATACGTGGCTACCATCCAGAATATGGCCTCTCGATGGTAGCCGTGCTCGACCAGGTCCCAACTTCCGTCGATCGCGATCGGGCGGGCGATATCGCTGATGTCCGAAGCGAAACGGAAAGGCGTTTTGACGAGGGGCTTGGCTGCATCGAACACCTCGGTGAGCGCGGCGAGATGATGTGCGACGCTCTCCCGGCGCATCTGGACACACCCCAACATCTTCAATAGGGTTTCGTAGAAGTCCAGATGACCATAATCCGCCAGAAGTTCTCGCGCTGCCAAATACCTCCGTCGCACGGTCGGGTTTCTCAGACCGGCTACGAGCAGCACATGGGTCGTCACGCCCGTCGCGAACAGCCACGCGGTAACCTGATCGTGGAAGGGTTCTGACTCGTTCAACACCTGGAGGTTTCGCAGGACCCTGTTCTTGGCGTGTTCGCAACGCTTGTAGACCCACTGGCGGTTGGCGAAGTCTTTGGATACAGCTGCCTGGAGTTCGGTCAACCGGCCTGATGGATCCGCGATAATGCTCGGCGTCCTGAAACTGCCAGCCATGTGGTAATCACCCAGGATCTGGTCAGACGAGAGGAGCTGATCATTTGGCAGATAGGAGACTTCGAGTATAACGTCCCGACAGATAAACTTCTCGGGCTTGGCCGGTGGGTCGGGATCAGCGAGTACAACCCATACATCCACGTCGGAAGTCGAGGGAAAGACGGCCTCATCGGAAAACCAGTTCGTTGAACCGGCGTAGAGGGCTCCAAAGAAGCCGGGTGCCTTACTGGCTTCCTTAATGACCCACTGACGAGCCACATCTTTGGCATCTTTGACGATCATGAGCG
>JALYGY010000223.1 GCA_030776865.1 Actinomycetota bacterium
GGAGCAGAACGTCTCTGTTGAGCAGGTCAACGAGTGTCTGAACAACTTTGCGGCCACGACCACGGCCACGACCACGGCCACGGCTACAGCTACGGCGAGCGCTACGGCTGCAGCTGCTGCTCAGTACCAGTACGCCAGCCCTACGGCTACGGCCACGGCCACGGCGCTTCCGCCTACCGGTGGACCGGTGCCATCCTCTAGTGGGGCGCTGGCGCTTGGAGCGGGAGCGTTGCTGGTAGCAGGAGGGTTGCTGGCTCGCAGGATCATTAGGTAGGTCAACCCAAAGAGAGGACCGATACACCGAAAAAGACGGGCCCCCCTCCTTGGGGCCCGTCTTTTTGTATCGTAAGAAGCGCAGACTTGCCATCAGCCAAAAGAGGGTTACGGACTGCGATTACGACTCGTGCGTTTTCTACTTTTTCGCCGGTTCCCTACATGCATATGGACTCCTGCTCGGACGCCGCCGATACAACAGCATATGATGCAATAGCGGGCCGCCTTAGCGCGCCGCTGCTCGGGACTATTTACACACCGCTCGATCACATTGCGCCTGCGGCAGGTCCTCTCGGTCGAAGCAGATGTGCCTGAGACCATACCCCTCCGGGAGCTCGGACCGGGGTGATCCGGCCCTCACCTTTCAGAGAATGCCGTTCACCACTCGATGCGACGGTCGCGCCATGGACCTCCGCGCTGTGACCGTACTTGGGCAAGAGCGGCTCGATCTCTTGCCGAGCTCGATCGGCGGATCTCTCCTCGTCTGACCCTGGCGTTCTCTCCGCAGTCGTATTTTTTGGCCAGGGGACTACACGGATACAGTCCCACATGGGCGACGACCTAGCGCGTAACCGTCAAGGACACATCCCTCTTTTGTTTCATTTTCAGGAACTCATTGTAGTTACTGGTGAAGAAGTGCTCCTCGCCGTTGGACCTCAGCACATAGTAGAGGTAATCGGTCTCGGCGGGGTTTATGGCGGCCTCGAGGGACTGCCGGCTGGGGCTGCATATAGGACCCGGCGGGAGGCCAATGTTCTCGTAGGTGTTATAAGGCGAATCTACCTTCAGGTCGGCGAGCGAGAGCTCCTCTTTGGGACGGTCGAGGGCGTACAGGACGCTGGCGTCGATCTGGAGCGGCATCTCCTTGCGGATGCGATTGTAGATCACGGAGGCCACCACAGGCCGCTCCCCCGGGTTGGAAGCCTCTTTCTCGATGAGCGAGGCCACGGTGACGAGCTCGTATTCCGTCAGGTTCAGCCGCTCTTTCGCGCTCGAGATGTCCAGGGTCTGGGTCTCCAGCAGATACTGCTCCAGCATCCGGGTCACCATCTGCGGGGCTGTGGTCCCTCTCTCGAATTCGTACTGTTTGGGGAAAAGGAAGCCCTCGGTGGACTCTATTGCCCGATCCTCCAAAAAGCCGTATCCGTAGTCGGTCCTCCTTGCGGCCTCCTCGAACCGAGCGGAGGAGACCTTGCTCTGCCGAGCAACTTGTTGGGCGGTCTGCTCGAGGTCGAGGCCCTCGGGAACGGTGATGGTTACTATGGGAGCAGACTCTCCGGCGGTTAGTTTCGCGAGGATGTTGTCGCTGTCCTCGCCGCGCTTGAAGGTGTACTCGCCGGTCTTTATCTCCGTGTCCTCGTGGCCCCCCAGGCGGGCCTCCATCTTGAACATGAGGGCATTCTCTATCACCCCGGCCTGCTCGAGTCTCTCGGCGACACTCGAGAGCGTGTCGCCCTTGACGACCTCTACCTCGGCCGTCACCGGCGGCTCCTGCTCGTCCTCTCCGCCGGTCGCGGTAGCGTAGATGAAGTATATGGTGCCCAGGACGCCGATGACGAGCAAGAAGCCCAGCACGGTGGGGCCGGCGTTGTTTCGGGGTTTACGGCCCCGGCGCTTGGACCTCGGCACTTCCAGCGCCTTCAGCCGGGCGTCGAGGTCTTGCGGATCCTGCCATCTCGCCTTGTCGTAACGCCTCAGAAGTCC
The DNA here is from genome assembly GCA_030776865.1 of Actinomycetota bacterium. Lineage (GTDB taxonomy): Bacteria > Actinomycetota > Rubrobacteria > Rubrobacterales > Rubrobacteraceae > JALYGY01. The sequence continues at coordinate 1,978 of JALYGY010000223.1, forward strand.
CCCCTCGATCCCAGATACTCCTGCAGCATCCTGGCCGCCGCCAGGTGATCTAGCCGCCCGGACCGCTTTGTCTCTTTGCCCCGTCTTCGACTGCGGGACTCCGTGCCGGCCATCCGGGTGGTGAGGCGCTCGTCCCACTCCACAAACCGCACGCCGGGCAACTCGTCTTTCAGGTCGTCAAGTCTATCCAAAACCTTGCGCGCTTGAAAGCCGACGTCCCCGCCTAGCGTCCTTGGGACCCCGACGACTATCTCCGAGACGCCCTCTTCGCGCACCAGCCGCCCGAGGAAGACCGAGAGGTCCGCGCTCGGCACGACCTCGAGGGGACGGGCGATGACCCGCCCCGGATCGGAGACGGCAACGCCGCTGTGCACCTCTCCCAGATCGAGGGCAGCGACCCGTCCACGGGGATAACGGGAGGAGGACAGGGTTTTGCTACTCCTGCTCGGCCAGCCGGTGGTTGAGGATCTCGCGCACCATCGTGAGGGCTTCGGGGATGGCCTCGAGGTTCCCGCCCCCGGCCTGGGCCATAGTCGCCCCACCGCCCCCGCCACCGCCGAGGACGCCGGAGACCTCCTTGACTATGTCGCCGGCCCTGACCTTCTGGGAGACCTCGGGGTGGAGGTTGGCCACGAGGACCGCCTTGCCTTCGAGCGCCGCAGCTAGGACCACGACCGAAGGGCCGTCCAGGCGGTTCCTGATGTCGTCAGAGATCTGCCTGAGCCCCTTGACGTCGGACGCGACGACCTGCCCGGTGACGACCTTGGTACCGTTCACCGCCTCGGCGTTCTCGACAAGGACGCCAACCTCCTGCAGACCCTCCCGAAGGGTCTGCTCCCGGGCGGCCTCGCGGGCACGACGCGCCTCCTCGCGCAGACTACCGACGGCTTCAGGCAGGTGGTCCAGATCCACCCGGAGCGACTCGGAGATCTCCTCGGCCTTCTCTGTGGCCCCGATCAGGTAGTAGAGCGCCTCGCGTCCGGTGACTACCTCGATGCGGTAGAGGTCGGCGCCGTGCTTTCTGTTGGAGAGGACCTTGAAGGCCCCGACCTCTGCGGTGCCCCGCACGTGCGTCCCACCGCAGAGCTCGCGCGAGAACCCGTCAACCTCGACCACCCGTACGAGATCCCCGTACTTCTCACCGAAGAGCATGATCGCCCCGAGGTTCCTCGCCTCCTCGAGCGTGGTCGTGTAGTACCTCACCGGCTGATTCTCGGTGATCTTGAGCAGACACAGCTCCTCTATGAGCCGCAGCTCTTTCTCCGTGACCCTGCCCGCGTACCGGTAGTCGAAGCGAAGCCTGTCGGGCCCCACATAACTTCCGGCCTGCACGACGTCCTTGCCGAGAACGGCACGTAAGGCCCAATGCAAAATATGGGTAGCGGTATGGTTCGCCTCAATCTGCTGGCGCCTAACCCGGTTTATGGAGGCGGTTACCGCGTCTCCAACCCCGAAATCTCCCCCCTCGATCCTCGCCCTGAGCACCTGGTAGTCCCCAGCAGGGGTGGAGTCGAGAACCTCGAGCTGTCCGCTCTCGGAGGTGATCCAACCTACATCCGCCACCTGCCCGCCGCCCGTGGCATAGAACGGGTTCTCCTCCACCACGACGTAGAGCTCCCCCTCGGCATCGGCCACGGGCTCGACGGCGAGGATGCGGGTCTCGACCCGCTCCCGCTCGTAGCCCACGAACCGGCTCCTTATCTCCCGGTCTCCGAACGCCGCGACCACGCGCTCGTAGCCCTGCACAGCCCCCCGGGCCCGCTCCCTCTGCCGGTTCATCGCTCTCTCGAAACCCGCCTCGTCGAGCGAGATCCCCCTCTCCGCCAACACCTCCTGCGTGACCTCGATCGGGAATCCGTAAGTGTCGTGCAGCAAGAACGCGAGCTCGCCCGGGAAGTGCCCGCCCGCCAGACGACCGATCTCGGCCTCGAGAAAGCCCATCCCCGAGTGGTAGATGTCTATAAAGCGCGCCGCCTCGCCAGTCACGATCCGGCGTATGTCCTCCCTGGCCGCCCGCAACTCCCCGTAGAAGTCGCCCATGTAGTCCACGACCGCCTCGGCAAGACCGGCGATCTGCTCCGCACCAAGACCCAGCCGCGCATAAGCCTCCCGCGTCGCGCGGCGTATAATGCGTTTAAGAACGTACTCGCGGCGCTGGTTTCCGGGCCGGACGCCGTCGGCGATGAGGAAAGCGATTCCCCTGGCGTGGTCGGCGAGGATGTAGAGCGCCCGGTCGGTAGCCTCGGATTGGCCCGCCTCCACACCTGTGTACTCGCGCATCCGCTCGAAGATCGGGGTGTAGAGGTCCGTCTCGTAGACGGTACGGACGCCCTGCGCGACGGCTGTTGTGCGCTCCAAGCCCATCCCGGTGTCTATACCGGTCTTGGCGAGGGGGGCGAGGGTGCCGTCGCGGCGCTGCTCGTACTGGTTGAAGACGAGGTTCCAGATCTCCAGGAAACGCGGCTCGCCCCTCTCACCCCCGGGGCCGTACATCGGGTCCTCGAGGGGATCGCCAGCGCCGTATTGTTCACCGTAGTCGTAGTAGATCTCCGAGCAGGGGCCGCAGGGGCCGGAGTCACCGGGCGGACCCCACCAGTTCTCGCTCTTGGGTAGCCCGAAGATCTTGTGCTCCGGCACGCCGAGGCCCATCCAGAGCTCCTTGGCCTCCACGTCTTCGGGCGCGTCCTCGTCACCCTCGAAGATCGTGATCCAGAGTCTCTCGGGTGGGATACCGAGCTCCTCTGTCAGAAACCCCCAGGCCCACTCGATAGCCTCCTTCTTGAAGTAGTCGCCGAAGGAGAAGTTCCCGAGCATCTCGAAGAAAGTGAGGTGGCTCGGGTCCCCGACGTCCTCGATGTCCTGGGTACGAAAGCACTTCTGGGCGCTGGTCGCCCGGGGGGACGGAGGGCGGTCCTGGCCCGTGAAGTAGGTTATGAACTGCTGCATCCCGGCGGTGGTCAGAAGGACCGTCGGGTCGTTGTGCGGGATAAGGGAGGAACTCGAGTAGAGCCGGTGGTCTCTCTCGACGAAGAAGTCCAGAAAGCGTCGGCGTATCTCGCTGCTCTGCATGCGCTCCATAAAGGACTATTGTACTTTTCTAGCGGTTGTTTTCCAGCTCCTTGAGCTCGCGGCGCAGGTCCTCCAGGGCGCGCCGCAGAAGCCTGGAGACGTGCATCTGGCTCACCCCGATGTGGTCGGCGATCTCGGTCTGGGTCTTGCCTTCGTTAAAGCGGAGCTTGAGTATCTGTTGCTGCTGGTCCTTGAGGCCGCCGATCGCCTTCTGCAGCAGGATCTTGTCCTCGAGGCCATCTATGGGGGAGCTCTCGTCGGCCTGGAGGTCCATGATGGTGTCCCCCTCGGGCTCGTCCTGGCTTACGGGGGCATCCAGGCTCGCGGTGTTGTAGGCCCGCCCCAGGGTCAGGGCCTCGGCGACGCTCTCGACGTCCGAATCGAGGGTCGAGGCGAGTTCATGGAGTGTGGGTGACCGTCCCGTCCTCACGGTCTCGCCCCGGATGGCCTCCTTGGCCGATTGCCTGAGCTCCTGGAGGCCGCGGGGGACGCGCATCGCCCAGCCCTTGTCCCGGAAGTATCGTTTTATCTCACCGAGGATGTTGGGGGTAGCGTAGGTCGAGAACTCTATGTTGCGGTCCACGTCGAAGCGGTCCACGGCCTTGATCAGGCCGACGGAGGCGACCTGCACGAGGTCTTCGACGGGCTCGCCGCGCCCGGCGAACTTGCGGGCGAGAAACTCGGCCAGGGGGAGCTGCTCCTGGATTACCCGCTCGCGGGCGCTCTCATCGCCCTGGCGGTGGTAACGCTCGAGGAGAAGCCGGGTGCGCGCCTTGTCCGGCCGCCTGTAGCGCCTCACCCTACGACACCAGCTCTACCACAGTGCGCCAGCGGGACCCGCCGATCTCGCCACTAGGGTGTCGCTCCTCGACCTCGGCGACGATCCCCTCATCCCTCAAAGAGAAGCGGAAGCGCGTCGGTGCCTCCTGAGAATGGAAGCCTTCCAGGAGCTCCACCGCCTCCTCCAGGCCCCCGACCCCGATCCTCGCCCGCGCCGCCATCCCGGCCAGCACGAGGCCCACGCAGGATCTCAGCTGCTCGGACGGCGGGACCCTCAGGTACGCGTACTCCTCTTCCCGCGCCCCACCGGCACTCAACGTGACTGCTCCTCGGTGTCGCGCGTGGCGCCCTCACGCGGGTCCGTCGCAGGGACCGGCTCCGCAGGGAGCGCTTCGGACTCCTCCTCGGCCACTACTGGGGCGGCGCGTCCAGCGTGGGCCGCGTCGTGGCGCTCCAGATCGCGCAGGATCTCCTCGCGCCGCTTCGAAGAGGCCTCGCGGGCGGCCGAGACGGCGCTCTCGAAGCGTTGGCGGACGTTGTCGGGCAGGTCGCGGGCGGTCTTCGGCAGTTGCTTGCGGAGCGACTCGTTTGTCGCGTAGACCGTGCCTGCGACCCCGAGCACGACGCCGGCCACGATCTTGCCCCAGCCCTCCACCTAGCGCTCCTCCTCGGACTTCCTCTCGCCACCGATAAAGGTGCTGATGCCCCGGGAGAGCCCGGCCGTCGCCGAGGAGACCTTGATCACGCCGCTCCTGACACCCCGGGTTATGACGGCGGTCGTCTGGTCCAGCTCGTCCGTCATGCCCGCCACGTCCCCGACTGCCTCGTCGAGCTGCGAGAGCTGGCTGTTGATGTTGTCCACCGTGACGTGCGTCTTGCCCAGGAGCGGCACGACCTGCTCGGAGACCTCCTTGATGGTCCGCTCGGTGGTCGAGAAGACGCCGGCGAGCCTCAAGAACATCCACGCGAGCACGAAGAAAGCAACGGCGATCCCCGCGAAGAGTATCCCCTTCATCAACTCCACGAAAGCATCCAAGCCTTAGTGCACCTCCCGCCCGAGGACCCGAGAGACCGCATTATAACTTCGAATGCCCCTCCGCCGCACGCGCTACGATGCGCGGCGGGACACGACGCCGCCGCCGACGACCCTCTGGCCGTCCCCGGTGTAGAAGACAGCCGACTGGCCGGGCGCGACCCCCACAACCGGCTCAGCAAAACGTGCGACCCATTCACCGCTTCCTCCGTCCCCCTCGAGCTCGCACGCAACCGGCGCGGCGTTGTAGCGGATCTGGACCAGGCGAACCTCCTCAGGCCCCAGAAACCAGTTGAGGTCCCTGACCCGGATCTCCCGCACCTCGAGATCCCTCCTCTGCCCGATGACGACCTGCCTTGAGGCGGGGCGCACCTCGGTGACGTAGAGCGGCGTCGGGGCCGATACCCCTATGCCCCGCCGCTGACCGACGGTGAAATCAACGACGCCGGCGTGCTTACCCAACACCTCCCCCCCGAGTCCCACGACCTCCCCGGGCTCCGCCGCGACCTTCTTGCGGACAAAGCGCCGGTAGTCGCCGTCCGGGATAAAGCAGATATCCTGGCTCTCCGGCGTGTAGGCGACCGCTAGGCCCCGACTCTCGGCGAGCTCGCGCACCTCCGTCTTGCGGTACTCCCCTAGGGGGAAGACCGTGCGCGCCAGGAGTTCCTTTGGCACCGGCCAGAGGACGTAGGTCTGGTCCTTCTTCTTGTCTAGCGGTCGGGCGAGGGCTGGGCCATCCGTAACCCGCGCGTAGTGGCCGGTCGCGACGTGGTAGAAGCCGAGCCTGTCGGCGAGAAAGGCCGCTGCGTGAAACTTGACGTGCGCGTTGCACGCCACGCACGGGTTGGGGGTCCTTCCCTCCTTGTAGGAGCCAACGAAATCCCGCATCACGCGCCGGTCGAAGAGGTCCTTGAGGTTCAGCGTGAAGTGCGGCAGACCCATCCGGTGCGCGGTGTCGCGGGCAAAGAGCACCGTGTCCGGCGAGCAACACGACCGGCTCCCCTTCTCCCCCTCGTGCAACCTGAACGTCACGGTGGCTACCTCGTAGCCAGCCTCCTTGAGGAGCAGGGCCGTCACCGCGGAGTCTACCCCGCCGCTCATGGCAGCTACGACGCCCTTGCCGCCGCTCGCGCCGCCGTATCCCTCGACGAGCATCGCGCCCGCCTCTCGGTCAAGGTAATCCTCGAAGGCCTTGTGCAGCGCGTCGAGGACGAGCATGGGGGCGTGCTCCTTGCCCGAGGGCAACGGCCCGCCCAGAGAGCGTTCCAGATCCCTTCTGGAGACCCGCGCCGCTGCGAGCAAGTGCCTGCCCTCCACCAGCTCGGCCAGCGCCGACCCGGCGGCGATGCACGCTGCACAGCCGTAGACCCTGTACCGAACCTCCGTAAGAACGTTATCCTCTATGCCCACCGTGAACCTGGCGACGTCGCCGCAGGCGGCATCGCCCGACTCCCCCACACCGGCGGGATCGGCGATCTCGCCCACCTTGCGCGGCTTTACGAGGTGCTCTATCACCTGTGGACGGTAGCGGTCTCTCATCGGCTTTCGACCCGGGTGTACAGCGGGGACACCTCGCGCAACCGCGAGACGGCCATCGAGAACGCTTCGAGAAAGCCCTCGACCTCTTCGGTCGTGGTGTCTTTGCCCACCGTGATCCTGACCGACGAGAAGGCTTCCCTCTCATTCCGGCCCATCGCCAGCAGTACCGGCGACGCCTTGTGCCCTCCGGAAGCGCACGCCGAGCCGCTCCCGATCGCGTACCCCAAAGCGTCCAGAAGCAGCACGAGCCCCTCGGCCTCGACCCCTTCGACGGCGACGTGTACGTTGTTCGAGAGCCGCTCGTTAGGGTGGCCGTTGAGGCGCACGCCTGGGATCCCGGTCGCCCCGGCGGTGATGCGATCGCGCAGCAGCTCCTCGTGCCGAATCCTCTCGTCCAGCTCCTCGCGGGCGAGCCGGGCCGCTGCCCCCAGCCCCACGATACCGGCCACGTTCTCGGTTCCGCTCCTCAAACCCCGCTCCTGCCCGCCGCCGAAGAGGACGGGCTCGAGGGAGACGCCCTCGCGCAGGTAGAGGGCGCCCACGCCCTGCGGGCCGTAGAGCTTGTGTCCCGAGAGGGCGAGCGTCGCGACCGGAACCTTTTCAACGTCCAGCGGCAGCCGTCCGGCGGCCTGGACCGCGTCGGCGTGCAACGGCACGCTCCTTTCGGCGCAGATACCGGCGAGTTCTTCTATGGGCTCCACGGTCCCGACCTCGTTGTTCGCCCACACCACGGCGGCGAGCGCCGTCTCCGGACGCAGGGCGTTCGCGAACTCCGCCGGGTCCACGAACCCGTCCGCGTCCACCCCAACCCAGGTGACCTCGAAGCCCTCCGATTCCAGCCGCCGCGCGCTCTCGCGCACCGCGGCGTGCTCTACGCTTGAGACCACCGCGTGACGCTTCTCCGGGAGGGCGGCGCGGGCGAGCCCGAGGACCGCGAGGTTGTCGGCCTCGGTACCACCACCGGTGAAGTAGATCTCCCCGGGCGAGGCCCCGATGAGCGCGGCCGTCGGCTCGCGGACCTCCTCCACGGCCTCGCGGGCCGCGGCACCGGGCGCGTGCAGCGACGAGGGGTTCCCGCGCCGCGCACCCAGGTGCGGGAGCATGGCCTCTAGCACCCGCGGGTCCATGGGCGTCGTCGCAGCGTTGTCCAGGTAGACGGGGTAAGTCATGACCCGCCTAGTTTAACCCACGAAGACCAGATTTGAGCTACAAGGCTATGGGGCATCAGCGATCTACCTGTAGCCTGGTGCCTAGCTCTAAACCGTGAACGTGGAGGCGACCGCGCCGCCCGAATCGAGAAGGGCGACCTGATCCCCGGGGTTCAGCTCGAGCGCCCCGCCGCCCTCGAACGTCCCTACCACGCGCTCCCCGTCGGCGTCCACGACGTCGGGGACCCGGCCGATGGAGACGCTCTGCCGGGGTTGGAGCAAGATGGCCTCGTTGATAGTTACCCCGGGCAGATCTGGATTGACCTCGGCGGTCTCCGGATCCAGCACCCGCACGGTGAAGTTCTGGAGGTTCACCGGCCTCCTGCTGCGGTTTTGCACGGTGAAGTACTCGATGCCGCCGCCGGTCTCCGTCAGCTCGATCTGCTCCAGGACCACGTCCAGGTCGCTCGTGTTGGTCTCGACCTGTATGGCCGAGAGGTCGAAGAGCGCCTGGTTGAGGACCGACCGCGGCATGTAGCCCTGGAAGAGGTTCGTAATCACGTACTGGTCGCCGCTGGGCGCGAGCATCGCGACAAATGGCGTGTAGCCCACCCCTAGTTGCGCGGCGAGCGTGCCGTACTGGCCGGGCTCGAGTTCCTCACTGCTCAGTGCCGCGCCGGGATTGTCGATATCGTAGCTGAAGAACTCGACCCTCGGGTACTGGGATCGCAACCTGTCCATCGTGCTCCGGACCCGCTCGTCAACCTCTAGTCCCTGGGGGTAGAAAGGATCCTCTCCCACCTTGTAGAACTGGACCGAGATCAGGGCGCGCCGTTGGTACGCCTCCCTGAAGTCCGGCGGGACGGGTTGCTCCGTGTTGAGCGAGAAGGGTACGTCCCTTATGGTCTCGGCCTGGCCGATCCCGACCGTGCCTTCTCCCGCAGCGGGGCTTGTGGCAGAGGGTGTCGTCGCCGCCGGCGGAACCGTCGTCTCCTCCCCCCCACCCCCACACCCGGCGGAGAGTGCCCCGAGGACGAGCAACACCAAGACAAGCCCAACCCTCGCAGGCAAACTCCTGACCCCGCTTACTCTGATAAACGTCTCCCCTGCTGTTTGCCCGAGACCCGCCAGCACTAGGGGCCCCGATCAGATCTGTGCCAACTTAGCACGCACGCGAAAACCGTGCAACGAGTCGCTCAGAGCAAAGAGGCGCGCCAGCCTCTCGTCTTTGGGCTACCATTTGTGAACCTGTGTCCGCGCGATGCGCGGGCGTATGAGCGGCGGAGAGGAGATAGGCTCATTGCATCAGGATGACCGGAAAATAGCCAACCCCTACAGAACGCGGGCCGCCGGAGAGCTGCGCAAGGAGAACGTCGGCGAGCGGGTGAAGCTCGCGGGCTGGGTGCACCGCCGGAGGGACCATGGAGGTCTGATCTTTATCGATCTCCGCGACCGCTGGGGGATAACCCAGGTGACCTTCGACCCAGAACGCGGGGAGATCTTCTCCTCGGCCGAGAAGCTCAGGTCCGAGTGGTCGATCTCCGTCGAAGGTGAGGTCGTCCGGCGCCCTGAGGGTAACGAGAACCCGGAGTTGCCGACCGGCGAGATCGAGGTCGAGGCGAGCGATCTGAGGGTGCTCAACACCTCTGAGACGCCACCTTTCGAGATCGACCGCGACCTGCCCGTGGACGAGCTGCTCCGCCTGAAGTACCGCTACCTCGACCTGCGGCGCGCCCGGATGCAGGACACCATCGTCTTCCGGCACAGGGTCGTCAAGCACATGCGCGACTACCTCGACGAGCGCGGCTTCGTCGAGATCGAGACGCCGCTTATGACCAGATCTACCCCCGAGGGCGCCCGCGACTACCTGGTCCCGAGCCGCCTCTATCCAGGGCAGTTCTACGCCCTCCCGCAGTCTCCCCAGCAGTTCAAGCAACTCCTCATGGTCGCCGGCTTCGAGCGCTACTTCCAGATAGCCCGAGCTCTACGAGACGAGGACCAGCGAGGCGACCGGCAGCCCGAGCACACCCAGCTCGACCTCGAGATGAGTTACACGACCCAGGACGAGATCCTGGACCTCATCGAGGGCCTCTACATCGAGATCGTGGAGAGGCTCACCGACAAAGCGATCCTCCACAAACCCTTCCCTCGCCTCACCTACGCTGAGGCGCTCGCTCGCTTCGGCTCAGACAAGCCCGATATCCGCTTCGGCCTGGAGCTGGCGGACGTGAGCGAGATAGCACGCGCCTCGGAGTTCAAGGTCTTCCGCGGCGCGGTCGAGGCTGGCGGATCGGTGCGCGGCCTCGCCGTCGGGGGGCTGGGGAGCCTCTCGCGCCGCGAGCTCGACGAGCTAACCGCCATCGCCGTGACCGGCGGCGCGCGCGGGCTCGCGCAATTCCGCGTCGAGGACGAGGGGCTTACCGGACCCGTCGCGAAGTTCTTCTCAGCCGCAGAGCAGCGAGCGCTGCGCGAGGCGCTCGCTGCCGAAGTTGGCGACCACATGTTCCTCGTAGCGGACACAGACCCGGTTGTCTTCGAGAGCCTTAACCGCCTTAGGCTCCACTTCAGAGACCGCCTCGGGCTCGCCCAACCAAACGTGCTCGCCCTCTGCTGGATCACGGACTTCCCCCTCTTCGCGTGGAACGAGGACGAGAAACGGATCGAGCCCATGCACCACATGTTCACCATGCCGCGCGAGGAGGACCTGCCGCTCCTTGAGAGCGACCCCCTGAAGGTCATAGGCCAGCTCTACGACCTGGTCGCCAACGGCGTCGAGCTCGCCTCGGGGAGCGTCCGGATCCACCGCCCCGAGCTGCAGCAGAAGGTCTTCTCCATCATCGGCATCTCCTCCGAAGAGGCCGAGCGCCGCTTCGGGGCGATACTGACGGCCTTCCGCTTCGGGGCGCCGCCGCACGGGGGCATAGCCCCCGGCGTGGACCGCCTGATCATGGTTCTGAGAGACCAGCCGAACATCCGCGAGG
>JALYGY010000224.1 GCA_030776865.1 Actinomycetota bacterium
CGCCCGGCGCGGAGGGCGGAGGAATCCGGGGTCACTTCGACCTGATGCGCGGCCTGCGGCTACCGGAACGCGAAGAGCCCTGGGTAAAGGCCGAACCGGGAGCGTCGTGGCTGCAACTGGACGACCACCTGCGCACCCGGGGATGGGGTCTCGCGGTCTACCCCACGAGCGACCCTCGGGTCACCGTCGGGGGCTGGCTCACCCAGGACGGCCTGGGGGTAGGGTCTTTCGAGTACGGCTGGCTGAGCGAGAACGTCCTCTCGGCAAGCGTGGTGCTGCCCGGGGGCGAGCGCCGGGAGGTGCCGGGGGAGCACTTGCGATCTTTCGTCGGACCGGAAAGAGGAGGGGCCGTCGTCGTGGAAGCCAAGCTGCGAACGCGGCGGGCGGACGCCGACGTGCCCTTCGGCGCTACCTTCGGGTCCGCTGAACAGCTGGTGGGAGCCGTGGTTGACGCCGCCGAGGCCCGGTTGCCGCTCTGGCACCTGGCGTTCCTCAACCCCCGGATGGCTCGCGCCAGGGGTCTCGCGGAGGACTACACGCTCTTCGGAGCTTACCCGGGTGGGCGCGCCGCGGAAGCCGAGGCAGACCTCAGGGGTGTGCTCGAGTCGCACCGCGGGCACGCTCTCCCGGCCGCCGAAGCCCACCGCGCGTGGGGTGAGAGGTTCTTCCCCGTTGCACCCTCCCACCCGACCCCCAGCTCTACCCGCGAGCTCGTCCACCTCTCGGGGCTGCCGGGAGCACTCGTTGGAGCCGAGAGCAGACCACCACGCGCCGCCGTCCAGGGCACCATCGCCCGGTCGGGGGAGGTGTTGGTCCTGAGCATCGATGCCCGTGAGGAAGATCGGGTGCAGTAACCTTGGCCCGAGCGCGCGCCTATGAGTGGCCCCGGCGATGCAAAAGACGTAGAAGCGTTCTTCGACGAACTCATCTCCAAACAGTTGCGCGAAGAGCCCGTCGCCGGCGCTACGGTGGCCGTTGTAAAGGATGGCCGGCTCGTCTTCGCCAAAGGTTACGGCCACTCCGACCGTGAACAGCACGAGCCGGTGGTCGCCGACGAGTCGCTCTTCTATCCCGGGTCGGCCGGCAAACTGTTCACCTGGACGGCGGTGATGCAGATGGCCGAAGAGGGCAAGCTGGACCTCGACACCGACATCAATACCTACCTCGATTTCGAGATCCCGGATACGTATCCCGAGCCTATCACGCTAGCCCATCTGATGACCCACACGGCCGGCTTCGAGGAGCCACTGGCTGCGCTGTTTGTATGCGCGGCGACCTCGAGGAGATGGTCGCGCGAGTACGGGCTGGCCCTCCGGGGTAAGAGGGCATAAGACCAACCGAACAGGATGCGCAGAGAATGGGCGAAAGGAGGCCTCACAGATGATAGTGAGCACGACCACCGCAATAGACGGCAGGCCGGTGAGCGAGTACGCAGGCGTTGTCACCGGGGAGGCGGTCCTCGGAGCAAACGTCTTCAGGGATCTGTTTGCGGGCTTGAGGGATATAGTTGGTGGGCGCTCTGCAGGCTACGAGAGGTCCCTCAGGCAAGCGCGAGAGACCGCCATAGAGGAGATGGTGGCGGAAGCCCAGCAGAAGGGTGGAGATGCGGTCATCGGGGTGGACGTGGACTACGAGTCCATCCAGGTGGGTCAGGGGGGCAGCATGCTCATGGTCAGCGCCTCGGGGACCGCCGTCAAGCTATAACGCCCTCTGTGCGCAGTGGTCCTCCTACTGCGGAGGAAGCGTCAACCCGGCCCTGTGATGAGGCGCTAGGGCTATAGGAAGTGAGCTCGAGCGGCGCGAAGGAGAGAGAGCCCCATGAAGGTGCTGGTGAGTGCGGCGAGCAAGCACGGGGCGACCTCGGAGATCGCCGAGGAGTTAGCCAAGGAGCTGCGCGAGGCACTGCAAGAGCGCGGTGGCGAAGGTGGCGACGACGAAGTAGTGGAGGTGCGCCCACCCGAGGAGGTGAACTCGGTCGAGGACTACGATGCGGTGGTGCTCGGTAGCGCGGTGTACGCGGGCCACTGGCTGGAGAGTGCCAGGGAGTTGGCCGAGCGCCACGCATCCGCGCTCTCCGAGAGGCCTACCTGGCTGTTCTCCGTCGGACCGATAGGCAATCCACCCAAGCCCGAGGAGGACCCGGTGGATGTGGCCGGTATCCTGGAGGCCACAAAGGCTCGAGGCCATCGGGTGTTCGCCGGCAAGCTAGACAAGGGCAAACTCGGCTTTGCTGAGAAGGCCATCGTGCTGGCTTTGCGGGCGCCCGAGGGAGACTTCCGCGAGTGGGAGATCATCCGGGAGTGGGCCAAAGGCATCGGAGCGGCGCTGCAGGCTCCTGCCGTCCCCGGGGCCTGAGAACCCCTGTGACTACCTGACAAAGAGAGACCTTGCCGTGGCAGCACGAAAAGACCCTGCCCGTCAACCGGTACCTACACTCAGCGTCGCGGAGCGCGAAACCGAACCAGGCGATCTGACCGCGCCTTCAGGTAATAGGTATGGGGCATGCGCGGGGGCGAGACATGTACGCGGGCGGCGAAGGGCGCATGCTCATCAAGGCGGGCTCGCTCTTCACCGTCGTGGATGACAGAGGCCCCGAGAGAGATCAGGGCTCGATGATGCGCTACCTCTCCGAGATGATCTGGTTCCCCACCGCTTTCTTGGAAGACAACGTCTCCATCGAGTCCATAAACGACGACTCGGCCCGCGTTACGCTCACCGACCTATGAAGACGTCGAATGTCGTCGTCTTGCTCTCGGCGCTGATCGCCGTGCTCGCACTGGTCGCCGCCGGCGCCGGTCTGTTCTGGCAGGGCGGTGACGGCCCATACTCCTTCACGACGCTTCGCGGACAGACCGCGGAGATCTACGGACAGGGCCTGTACCGCTACGACACGCTCTTTTCCGGCGCTGGCTACAAGGGGCAGGATGCGGTGGTGCTCTTCCTGGGTATCCCCCTGCTCGTCGTCTCGACCCTGATCTACCGGCGCGGTTCATTGAGAGGGGGATTGCTGCTCGTGGGTACGCTCGCCTACTTCCTCTACACCTACGCCTCGATGGCGCTCGGCGCCACCTACAACGAACTGTTCCTTCTCTACGTCGCTCTCTTCTCGATCAGCCTCTACGCCTTCGTGCTGGCGTTCACGGCGATAGATCTCCGAACCCTGGGCTCTCGCTTCTCCGCGCGCATGCCACGTCTGGGCCCCGCCATCTTCATGTTAGCCAGCGGCCTGGTGACCCTCGTGGTGTGGGGCGGGCCTATCGTCTCTGCGCTGATCGGGGGCGAGCCCCCCGAGCGACTGGACACCTACACGACGAAGTTTACCGAGGCTTTGGACCTGGCGACCATCACGCCGGCCACGTTTCTTGCGGGTGTACTTATCCTGCGGCGTGAACCTCTGGGCTACCTGATCGCCCTCTCGTTGCTCGTCCTGGAGGCGATGCTGGCGCCTTTGATAGTGACACAGACGGTGTTCCAGGTGTCGGCTGGGGTGACGTATCCTCTCGGCCAGATAGTGGGACCAATAACGGGGTTCGTCAGCCTCGCCGTGGTGGCGATCTGGATAACGGTCGCCATACTGCGCAACATCTCGGACTCGGCGACCTCTGGGGCGGCACGTGTGAGGTAAGAGATCGAGGGGAGCGAAAATGGATGACCTGGTGCCGAAGACACCGGTCGCTTTGGAGGAGGCCCGGCCATGCAGCCACCCCCGCTTGACGTTCGCCTGCGAGCTCGACCGTGAGCGCCTCACGGTCCTGTTCTGCGACACCTCGGTTATCGAGGATCTACAGGCGCTCGGGGCTCACGTCCTCCTTATGCTCTCCGATTTGAGCTCCGAACGTGCCGCCGTCGTAAAACGGCTGAACGCGGCGGGTATCCCCGTCGTCGGTGCCCCCTATTGTCCGCCGAGGAGAGCTACTACTTCACCGCCGACAATGCACCAAGGGCAGCTAGAGCGCTACGACGAATGGAAGGCGTGGACGGCCGAGCACGGGCTGGTATGGGAGGGAGTGGGACTGGATATCGAGCCGGAGACTCGCTTTTACCAGCAGATCATGGAGAATCCCTGGGGGCTCGCGCCCATGCTGCTCCCCCGGCTGCGCGATACCGAACGGCCGCGGCGGGCACGCGACCTCCGTCTGGCCGGACTTCTGCTGATCGTCCACGGCTTCGCCCACTGGATTCGTAAGGGGGTGATGGACTGTGAGTAGTAGGCCACAGATGGGCACCGCCCGTCCGGAGCAGGACTCGCAGCCCGATGCCCAAGCTCCTCCACCGTGGCGGAGCTTGGCCGTTGTGATAGGTCCCTCCTTATTGGTCATCATCTACGTAATAGTCGGCACCGTGAGCACGATCCTTTCCGCGCTGGCGCCTTCAGGGAGCACATCGCGGCGCCTCCCCCGGCTTGCTTTGGCCGGCGGGGCGTTGTTGCCCTGGGTGTACCTGCTGCTCGTGCGCCCGTGGCACTCGAGGTGGGGCACCACCAGAGAGGAAGCGCACAGGCCCCTGCCCTTCGACCACTTCGTGCCCCGCCCGATAGCTCAGACCACCCGCGCCATCACCATCGACGCCACCGCCGAGGAGCTCTGGCGCTGGCTCGTGCAGCTGGGGCAGGATAGGGGCGGTCTGTACTCCTACGACTGGCTGGAGAACCTGGCGAGCCTCGACGTCCACAGCGCCGAAGAGATCGTCGCCGAGTTGCAGGACCTGAAGGTCGGCGACCTGGTGCGACTGGCACCCGAGAGTATGGGCGCCGAAGCAGGGTGGCGCGTCGCCGTAATGAAATCGGGACGCACCCTCATGCTCCACCAGCCCGCCGACCCCCAAACCGGGCGCCCGCTCGACCGCGACGACCCTGACCTCGAGAACTACTACGGCTGGAACTGGGCGTTCGTCCTGGAGGAGGAGTCAGATGGGGGAGCACGCGCCTGCTAGTGCGCAGCAGGGTTGACGGCAGGCCGCGGGTTTTGATCCGGGTCTGCTACACGCTGCTGTTGAGGTTCCCGCACTTCGTGATGGAGCGCGGGATGCTCAAGGGCATAAAGAAGCGGGCCGAGAGGGCCTCGGGTGCTCTTGGGACATCGCAGCGCTTCCAACGAGAGACGGTGATCGAACGCCCCGTGGAGGAGGTGTTCGACTTCGTCACCGATGCGCGTAACGAGCCGCGGTACAACCCGCGCATCCCGAACGTCGAGAAGCCGACGGCCGGACCCATGGGCCGCGGCACGCACTTCGTGCTCGTGAGCAAGGCGATGGGTCGACCTATGGCGGTCGAGTACGAGATCACCGCCTACGAACGACCCCGGCGGATAACCTCGCGCACCATCGGAGGGTTGCCCCTCATGGATGTCGAGAGCACCGAGACCTTCGAGGTGGTTCGCGGCGGCACTCGCATGCAGTGGGTGTGGGAGGTCAAGCCGCAGGGCGCCGCCGGAAAGCTGATGACGCCGGTCCTCGCTCGCGTGCTCGGGCGGCGCCTGGAAAGGGCGTTCTCCAACATCAAGAGGGTGCTGGAAGGAGAGGACTGATCGGATGAACAGAAAGATGAACCCCCCGTACAGCACGATCCCCCGAGACGAATCGGGAGCGTGGATCTTGAGCCCAGACCATGAACGGCGCGAACGGCCGACGTCTACAGGACCCCGAAGGCGATCATGTAAAGCGTCGCAAAGAGCACCCACGACATTCCCGTGGGGTCCCAGGTTTCGTAGACGCCAAGCGCACTGGAGGTGAAATCGGACACGAGCGTGAACAGCGTCGCCACGCCGGTCGCCCAAGCTGGCGCGGTGTCGAGGTCCTCGAATCGACCGTGGCCACCAAGCGCAGTTCGATGCCTAGCGAGCCGGAGCTCGGCTCGGGCCGTTGTCCGCCGCGTGAGTTAGTCGCCCCTTCGACTTCTCCCGCCTAAAGAGCCCAGAAGTGGGGAGCCAGCACCGAGCAGAAAGCCGAAGTCGTACCAGTTTCCGCTTCGCGCCTCGTTGTAGAAGGGGAACTGTTCCCAGCCGCCGAAGGCGTGGACGATAAGGACTATCCAGGCCGTAAGCCCGTTCCAGAACCCCCACAGCAGGTCTGCCCACCACACGATAGTTCTCTCCTTGTATCTTGGTTACGGTCGTTCACAATGCGGCCAACGTGGGCGCGACAGACCGATTTCTCCTTGGTCCGGGCGTCGCCACTGGCTCTGAGACCGTTCGAAAGCACTCGTCGTCGCGCCCGCTTTTTCGGAGGAGCCCGAACGGTTGCCGGGGCCAATGCTCTAGCTCCGCTGAGCAAGCCCGAATCAGCAAGGCCGGGCTTATGTCGAAAGGAAGGAAAAACCCGATGACGAACGCTACGCAGGGAAAGGCCCACGTAGTAGTAGGCATCGACGTTTCCAAGAGGAGCCTGGATGTCTGTCGGGAGCCACGTTGCCTTGAAGTATTTCACCGATAACGTGTTCTATCCCTGCCAGCCTCACGTGGGCGCCGAACGTCGAAACCGTTACTCTGGTCGCGCTCCTCATTCCTCTAAGCCTCCTTACTACCGTGGCGAACGCCCGAATGCTCCTGATAACGGTCGTTGGAGAAGCGCCCTTTTTTCAAGACACCCTTCCCAGCCGGAAGGGCTTCTCTCGAAGACATTATTTCGTTCCCGGCGGGTCAGTAGTCCATTGAACAGAGTCGATCCTGTCCCCCCTTCATGCCCCTGTCGCTAAACCTCGCATCCGGGTAAGTTAGTATAGGCCACGATGGAGCAGCCCAGACGTTTCGAGACGCGCGCCGTCCACTCCGGCGAACGCCGACCCGGACGCGAGAGCGGGGACTTCTTCCCGATCTCGACCCCGATCTACGCCTCGACGACCTTCTCCCACCCGGACATCGAGACGACGGACCGCATCCTGGGCGGCGAGCAGGAGGGCTACAGCTACGCCCGCTACGACAACCCGACCATCGCCGCCTTCGAGGAGGCCGTGGCGGCGCTCGAGGAACCCTCCGGCGCCGCTCGGGCGTTCGCCTTCGCCTCCGGGATGGCCGCCATGCACGCTGCTCTAGCGGCGGCGGAGCTGGGTCCTGGAGCCACGGTCCTGGCCGCCGAGCAACTCTACGGCTCGACGGCGACCCTGCTCTTGCAGATCTTCGGCGCGAACGGGGTCGAGGTGCGCTTCGTGGACACCCACGATCTAGGGGCGGTGGAGAAGAAGGTTGCGGAGTATAGGCCCCGCGCCGTCGTCATCGAGACCATCTCCAACCCCCTCCTCCGGGTGGCCGACACCTCGGGTATCGCAGGGATCACCCACCGGAGCGGAGCGGTCCTCGTGGTAGACAACACCTTCGGAACCCCGTACCTCCAGCGCCCGCTGACTCTGGGCGCGGACATCGTGGTCCACAGCGCTACCAAGTACCTGAGCGGCCACGGCGACCTGACGGCCGGGGTGGTGGTCGCGGGGCCTCCTTACGACGGGGCGCTGGATGGGGTCCGCAAGCTCGTCGGCGGCACGCTGGGCACCTTCGAGGCCTGGCTCGCGCACAGGGGTCTCAAGACCCTCCCCCTGCGGATGGCCCGCCAGTGCGAGAACGCGCGCGCGATCTCCGCCCGCCTCACCTCGCACCCCGGAGTCGCGAAGGTCCACTATCCCGCCCTCGAGGATCATCCGGACCACGAGGTCGCCCGGCGCGCGCTCTCTGATACCGGCGGTCTCGTCTCCTTTGAGCTGGAGGCCGAAGAAAGGGCGGCCGCCTTCCAGTTCTTGAACGCGCTGGATCTCTGCGTGCGGGCCCCGTCTCTGGGCGACATCTACACCCTAGCGATACACCCGGCTACCTCCTCGCACCGGGAGCTCTCACCCTCGCGTCGGGAGCGGTTGGGGGTGAAGGAGAGCCTGATCCGGCTCTCGGTAGGTATCGAGCACCCTGAGGATGTGATCTCCGACCTCGAGCAAGCGCTCGAAAGGCTCTAGTCCTCTGGGATCACATAAAGATGTCCAGCGGGAGCAGGGCGCTCACCAGCAAATTAGGCACGTCCACGGTCTGGCTGATGCGCAGATCCACCGCCACACTGCACAGCGCGTAGGCTTGCTGGCGCGAAAAGCCCCGCGTCTCGAGGTGGTCGATCATGTTGAGCAGCGCGTTTTTCGCGGAGAGGCTCAAGTCTTCGCTCTCGTTGGTGCCGTCCTTGCGTATGCTGATGCCGGTGGTGGCGAAAAAGCGGCGCGGAGCGGCCATCTCCGGCCGGGTGAAGTAGTCGTCCCGGAAGAACTGCAGGTCCCGGATGCCCCGCCGCTCTGCCTCCCCCTTCCTGATCCCGAAGCGCAGATGCACGCGCGACCTCATCTCTATCGCCGTCCCGCAGGCCTCGCAGTCGCCCTGCGCGTAATGGACATCCCCCGTCGAGACCAGGCCACCCTCCGCGTACACAGGCAACAGGACGGTGGTCCCAGGCGTGAGCTGCTTGATGTCTATGTTCCCGGCCGTCTCGCGCGGCGGGATGGTTCGCAGAGCCTCCCCGGCGATCCCCTCTTCGGCCGGCACGGCGCCGCCCGGATCGGGGAGCAGAGCGAATCCACCGCGCTCGGCTAGCGCGCCCTCCCTCTCTGTGGCGCGCTGGCGCAGCTCGGCGCTCGGGGCCAGCCCCAAGACGCCGGGGTGCGGGTTGCACCGGATGCGCACACCCGGCAGCTGCTCGGACTCCGCGTACTCGTTGCCGTGCAGCCGCCAGTGGACGATAAAGGGCTCCGGGAACTCGTCGCGCAGGAAGCCGAAGCCCGGCACCTCGGCCGTGTAGCCCCATTGTTCCCACGGGTCTGCCTCGACCGCGACCAGCTCTACCTCGAGCAGATCCCCCGGCTCCACCCCCTTCACATAGACCGGTCCCGTAAGGGGATGGACCACATTGAGGTCCAGGTTTCCCACGTCCTCCGCCGTAGACTCGCCGTCCAGTTGTCCGTCGAAGGCATCGCGTGTCTCGTACACCGCGGTGTCCCCAGGGTCAACCTCCACCACCGGCTCTATGGCCTCGTGCCAGCGATTGTGGCCCGTCTCCGGCTCCTCGCCGAGCCGCTTGGACGGATCTATGCTTACGACATGCTCTCGGGACATCCCCCATTCTCCTTGCGCTTGCGTAGCCCACCTCTACACCGGCACATACTGCAACAAAACGTGACCTCGCGCATCCCACCTCAGGGAGCGCCTCTACCTCGGCGAGCGCGCGGCGCCGGATACGGTGGCATATTGAATGCGCCAAGAAGCGACCCGCGACGAGAGGAATCATCTATGAAGATGTCGCCACCCGAAGCCCTAGCCTTCGACATGTACGGCACGCTTGTGGACCCGATCGGTATCCAAGAGCAACTGGAGGAGTATCTGCCGGGGGAAGGGTTGAACGTGGCGGGGGCGTGGCGCCGGAAGCAGCTCGAATACACCTTCCGCCTCACCGCAATGGAGCGGTACGAAGATTTCGAGCAGGTGACGCGCAAGGCTCTGGACTACGCGCTCGCCGCGGCCGGACAGAATCTCGGGCCGGAACACAAAGACGCGCTCATGGCCCGGTACGACGACTTGGAGCGGTTCGCCGACGTCGAACCGGGCCTCAAGATGCTGGAGGAGGCCGGCCACACGATGGTCGTCTTCTCCAACGGTACCCCGCGCATGCTCGAGGCGCTCGTGGATGCGGCGCAGCTCCGCCCGTACTTCCAGGACTTCGTCAGCGTCGATGAGGTGAAGACCTACAAACCCTCCCCCAAGGTGTACCGGCACGTCGCGCGGCGGCTGGGGCGGACGATCGGGGAGGTGCGGCTCGTCTCCTCGAACCCGTTCGACGGCATCGGGGCGGAGGCCGCCGGGATGCGGGCCGCGTGGGTGGATCGCTCCGGCGGTCTGTTCGACACGCTCGGTTCGCCGCCGCAGATCACCGTCGGGTCGCTCACCGAGCTCGCGGACGCCCTGGGGTAATCTAAGTATGAACCACGTCGTTCTCTTGGGTGATTCTATCTTCGACAACGCCACCTACACGGGGGGCGAGCCCGACGTCGTCAGGCAAGTACGGCAACGGCTACCCCACGGGTCAAAGGCAACGCTCAGGGCCGTGGACGGGGGCACGACCGGAGACGTGCGCGAGCAACTGCGACACCTGCCGGCGGACGCGACGCACCTGATCGTCAGCGCCGGCGGCAACGACGCGCTCGGCTTCATCGACTTCCTCGGCGCACCGGCCCAGTCCACCGCCGAAGCGCTCCTCGGGCTGGCCGACATCGCCGCCGAGTTCGAGCGCGGGTATCAGGGCATGCTGACGGAGGTGCTCGCGTACGGGCTGCCGACGGCGGTCTGCACCATCTACTATCCTCGCTTTCCCGATCCCGACCTGCAGAAGCTCGCGGTCACGGCTTTGACGGTGTTCAACGACTGCATCACGCGCGCGGCGTTCGCTCGCGGTATCCCCCTGCTCGACCTGCGATTCGTCTGCACTGAGGAAGGAGACTACGCCGATCCCATCGAGCCCTCCGCCCAGGGCGGAGAGAAGATCGCCCAAGCGATCGTGAAGCTGGTGGAACACGGTTTCGTCACCGGCAGAACGGAGGTGTTTACCTGATGCCTGTAGACTAGCTGACCAGCTGACCGGCTAGTTCTTCAGGGTCTGTCGTCGGGTTCTTGCAGGCGTAGCCCTCGCAGACGTAGGCGGTCGGCCGTCCATCGCGCGTGGGACGCTCCGCCAGGAGCGGCAGGAACCCCGCGGCCTCCTCGTCTTCTGGGGCACTGCCCGCGACGACCTTGTTTGGAAGGTAGCGGGCGAAGACGACGTCCACGAGCGCCTGCGTGTCGGGGGATACCAGGTCCCCGACGATTACGACCTCGTGGGGGCGGGACAGGTGGAAGTCCAGCGCGGCCAGGAGTCGCCCGAACGCGCCGGGCAGCCTCTCCATACCGCCGCTCAAGGCATCGAGAACCGCCTCGGCGCGCGCTCGGTAGTCGTCCCGGTCCAGAAGGAGCGAGAGCCTCAAGAGTACGTCGGTGGCGACGGAGGTGCCCGACGGGGCGGCGTTGTCGTAGACGTCGCGCGGGCGGGTAACGAGTTCCTCGTGGTCGGCGGGCGTATCGTAGAAGAGCTCACCCTCTTCATCCCAGAAGAGATCCAGGACGGCATCGGCGAGCGAGGCGGCCTCCACTAGCCAGCGCGTCTGGAAGGTGGCCTCGTAGAGCGCAACCAGACCGTCGGCGACCATGGCGTGGTCCTCGAGGTAGCCGTTGAAGCGAGCCCGCCCGTCCTTGTAGGAGCGTCTCAGACGTCCGTCAACTCTCAACTCGTCAAGCAGGAAGGAGGCGTTCCTCTCGGCGACCTCCCTGTAGTCCTCGCGCTTCAAGACCCGTGCGGCGAGTGCGAAGGAGCGGAGCATCAGGCCGTTCCAGGCGGCCAGGATCTTCTCGTCGCGCCCGGGCCGGACACGCTGTTCGCGCGCGGCGAAGAGCTTGGACCGGATCTCCTCTATGCGCTCCCAGAGCTCCTCCGGGGAGATCCCGAACTCCGCGGCGACGGCCTCGGGCGGGCGCGGCACATACAGTATGTTCTTGCCCTCGAAGTTGCCCCGCGACGTCACGTCCCAGTAGCGCTCGGCGATCGTGGCTTCTTCGGCGTTCAATACGCCCCGGATCTCCTCGGGCA
>JALYGY010000225.1 GCA_030776865.1 Actinomycetota bacterium
GACCCCGAGATCGTGAACACCAGCGGCGGTGCCCTGGCTCTGGGGCACCCCATCGGGGCCTCCGGTGCGCGCATCCTGATGACGCTCCTCTACGGACTCCGTCGCAGGGGCGGCGGCAGGGGCCTCGCGGCCCTCTGCTCCGGCGGCGGCCAGGGCGACGCCGTGCTGGTGGAGGTGTAGGCGATGAGCGAGAACCTCCTGCCCCACGGCGACGCGTTTCCGGAGGTCGCGGGCTCCGCCTGGGTCGCGCCTGGGGCGTATGTGGTTGGGGACGTGCGTCTCGGGGAGGAGGCGAGCGTCTGGTACGGGGCTGTGCTGCGGGGGGACACCGAGCCGATCCGGGTCGGAGCCCG
This sequence comes from Actinomycetota bacterium, assembly GCA_030776865.1. Taxonomy (GTDB): domain Bacteria; phylum Actinomycetota; class Rubrobacteria; order Rubrobacterales; family Rubrobacteraceae; genus JALYGY01. The sequence goes on from JALYGY010000225.1 coordinate 354, forward strand.
CACCAACATCCAGGACGGCTGCGTGCTGCACGCCGACCCCGGCTACCCGGCCGTAATAGGCGAGGACTGCGTGGTCGGCCACAAGGCTATAGTGCACGGGTGCGAGATAGGGGATAGGTGCCTCGTCGGGATGGGTGCGACCGTCTTGAACGGCGCCCGTATAGGCGAAGGCTCCATCGTCGCTGCTGGTGCGCTGGTCCCGGAGGGCAAGGAGTACCCGCCTCACAGCCTCATCGTCGGTATCCCGGCCAAGCGCGCGAAAGACGTGAGCGAAGAGCAGGCCGAGGACATAGCCCGGGGAGTGCGAACGTACGTCGAGCGCGCGGCCTCTCACCGGGAGTCGCTGCGGCGCGGTTCTTGAGGTTCATGCCCGCAGTGGCAAGGATAGGCCTCTCTCCCTGCCGGTGAGGTTTCTGAGAACTCTCTAACGAGCTTCTCACCCCCGTTTAACGTCTTCGAGCTAGGATCTAGGCGATGATGAGATCGGTGGAAAAGGAGAAACCTGTGTATACGTCTGTGTCGGAGGATAACCCGTTGCACGACCGGGATCCGCAAGAGCCAACCAACAACCGCCGAGATGACTTGGTCGTGGGCCGCGGACGATTCCTCAGGCTGATCATAGTCGGGCTTGCGGTGATGACCCTGCTCGGCGCGGCGGCGTGCGGCGGTGGAGCCTCAGGTAGTGACGGCTCTGGAGGTGGCGTGCAGGAAGATCAGAACGGCCAGGATAGCGGCGGGGACGACGACGAAGTGGCCGGCCAAGACGACGGTCGGGATGACGACGGCCAAGAGGACCGGGACGACGCCGAGGGTGGCGATGACCGCGAGGATGGTGGCGGGATCGGCTCCGGCGACGACGGTGCGGATGACGGACGGGATGACGACCAGGACGATGATCGCAACGGCGGCGATGACGGCAACCGGGATGACGACCAAGCCGACGATGATGGTCTCGACGATCGGAACGACGATCGGAACGACGACTCTGTGGCGATGATGATCGCGACGACGGCCGAGGCGACGATGATGGCCGGGGCGGGGATGACCGAGACGACGATGGCGGCGACGACTATGATGATGACTGATCTAAAGGCGCGAAGGGTGGCCTATATCCTCGGCGTCGGACGCCCGTAGTAGACCTTCGTGTCGTACTCGAGGGTAACCGTGCCACCCTTCTGGTGTTTGTCGAAGATCTTCTCGGCCTCCCGGAGCATGGCGTCGGTGCCGGGCTCTCCCTCCGCGGGCACGTAGGAGGTCGAGAGTAGCCTACCCTTCAAGCCATCGAGGTCGAGAACCTGCTGGTTGTCGAAACTCGCCGTTTCGACCGTGCCGGGACCGAAGAAAGCCCGGGCCATCTCGTCGCTCCTCCTCCAGAACTCGACCTCACCGCGGTCCGTCCTGTAAACCTCGAGCAGCCGCTCGTAAGCCGCGAGGAACGGCGTGGTGTCTTTGCGCCGCAGGTTCCATACGAGCACGACCCAGCCTTCGGGTTTGAGGGTGCGGGCGAACTCCCTCCGGGCCTGCTCGGTGTCGAACCAGTGGAACGCCTGGCCCGCCGTGACGAAGTCCACGGCAGCGTCATCGAGCGTCGTTGCCTCCGCCGCCCCGGCGACGCTCGTGAAGCGGGGGTGCCGCCCCAGCCGGCGCTCGGCTGCCACGCGCATCTCCCTGTTGGGCTCGATGCCGAGGACGCGGTTGCCGTTCTCCAGGAACAGCTCGCTCAGGATGCCCGTCCCGGAGCCGACGTCTGCGACGACGGAGGCGCTCGTCAAAGCGCATCGCGTCTCGAGGAGATCGAGTACGGCGCGCGGGTAGGAGGGGCGATGGCTGACGTAGTGGTCTACCCTGTTCGTAAAGCGTTGCGTCGGGTCGGTCATGTAGGTCCCCCTCAGCGCGGCTCGACGACGAGCGTACCGAGTTCTCTCTCCGTCTCGTGGGCCTCGATCTCGAAGCGCCCGGTGAGATCGGCCTCGAACGAGAGCCTGGCCGGTTCGTCCGGCTCGACCTCCCGCTCGAGATCGTAGCCGTGCACGTGGACCTCGAGAGGGGAATCGGTGGAGAGCCGGAGCACTACCCGGTCGCCCTCGGTAACGGAGATATCCGAGGGTTCCATAATCCCCTCGCTGATCCTGAGGTCGAACTTGCGCGTCTGCGGTCCTGCCGCAGGCGAGTTCGGGCGCAACAAGACAAAGAGCCCGGCGAGGATGAGCGCGACCCCAAGGACCAGGACCAAGGTCCTAGCCATCGCGGCGTCTACTTCTCATCGTGGAGTCCAAGTCACTCCCAGCATGGCACACTTCCGTGCTCGAGACAAAGTGGCCATCTACGAGGGGCTCACTCCGGGAAGGCGTGCGCGCCGAAGAGTTTGACGAAGTGGGCCCCGGTGATGGTGTGGCGGCGCGCGAGGCCCTCGTGATCCTTCTCGAACAGGACCACAGCCTCCGCGCCGCCCGAGCCTATCGGCTGGACGAGCCGTCCGCCCACCGCGAGCTGCTGCGCGAGGGGCGGCGGTACGGAGGGGAACGCGGCGGAGACCAGGATCGCGCCGTAGGGGGCATGCTCGGGGAGTCCTTTGGTGCCGTCGCCCGCGACGACCTCGACGTTCCTGACGCCGTGGCGGGCGAGGTTCCCTCTGGCGGTCTCGGCGACATCCGGCCAGCGTTCGATGCTCCATACAAAGCCGGAGAGGTGGGCGAGGAGCGCCGTCTGGAATCCGTAGCCCGTGCCGACCTCGAGGACGCGCTCGGCACCCGAGAGGCCCAGGGCCTCGATCATCTTCGCCGAGAGCGAGGGTTGGGTCGTCACTTGCTCGTGGGGGATCGGTAGCGGCAGATCCAGGTACGCCCGCTCGGCGAGGTTGGGCGGGACGAAGCCGGCCCTTGGCACCTCGCGCAGGGCTTCGAGGACGCGAGCGTCGCGCACGCCCGCTGCGTTCACCGCCCGGGCGAGATCCCCCTGGCCCTTCATATCTGGCCGTTATCGGGCGGGTGCCTCCGCCTCTACGGGTGGTGCTCCCGACGTTATCAGGTTGCGAATCTCCCTGAGCGCCACCGACAACGTGGCGAGGCCGAAGGACCCGCTGGCGTTGATGTCCGTCAGGACCTGGAGGGTGCGTTCTACGGATTCCCGGTTGGCGTCCACCCAGGCTTCGATGCGCCTCTCGGCAGGGAGGTCCTCGGGCGTGCTCCCGAGAATCTCCGTGGTGAGCTCGGCCTGCTGGCCGTAGAGGTCGTCGCGAAGCGCCGCACGGGCGAGCGTCTGCCAGCGGTTCTCCCGGGGCAGGGCCTCGACGTGGCCGCGCAACCAGTGGAGCCTCAGCCGGTCGCCCAGAGCAAAGTAGACCTCCGCCGCCGTCTCCACCGGCTGATCTGCCGCTTCAGAGATGTCGACGATGTCCACCGCCGAGAACATCGTCCTGAGGGTGGCCACCCGCCGCGCCAGATCGGGTGTGACGTTAGCCTCGACGAGCTGTTCGACCGCCCTATTCAGGTCCTCGCGCCCACGGTCGAGCAGGAGCTCCGGGATGCGTCCGGAGAGCTCGGCCACCCTCTCCGAGAAGTACGACACCGTGGCGGCGACGTCCAGAGGTGGCCGGCGGTTGCGCAGGAGCCAGCGGGTAGCGCGTTCGACCAACCGGCGGGCGTCGAGGAGCATTCTGATCTGGGTCTGGGCCTCGACCTCGGTGTCGAGGGCCTCGATCCCTGCCCACAGCTCGCGCATGCCGAAGACCTCGCGGGCCGCCGTGTAGGCCCGGGCGATCTCCGGTGGAGGCGCCCCGGTCTCCTCTTGCAGCCTGAAGACGAAGGAGGTTCCGCACCTGTTCACCATGCTGTTGGTGATCTGGGTGGCGATGAGCTCGCGCCGCAGGCGATGCCCCTGCATCCGGTCGCGGAACCGCTCGCGCAAGGGGGTGGGGAAGTACCGCTCCAGCTCGCCCGCGAGGTATGGGTCTTCGGTCACCTCCGAATCGAGCAGCTCTCTGTAGAGCGTGATCTTGGTGTACGCGAGCAAGATGGCGAACTCGGGGGCGGTCAGTCCCGCGTCGTTGGACCTCCGCTCGGCCAGTTCCTCTTCGCTCGGGAGGAACTCGAGCTCGCGGTTGAGCTTGCCGGCGTGTTCCAGGGCGCGGATGTAGCGGGCGTGCACGTCCACCATGGAGGCGGCCTGGGCGGCGGCGTTGCTCAGGGCCTGGGTCTGCTGGTAGTTGTTCCGCAGGACGAGCTGGCCCACCTCCTCCGTCATCTCGGTGAGCAGCTCGTTGCGCTGCTTCTCGGTCATGTCGCCGCTCTCGACGATCGAGTCGAGCAGGATCTTGATGTTCACCTCGTGGTCCGAGCAATCGACGCCGGCCGAGTTGTCTATGGCGTCCGTGTAGATCCTGCCCCCCCTGAGAGCGTACTCCACGCGCCCCCTCTGGGTGAAACCGAGGTTCCCGCCCTCCCCGACCACGTGGCACCGCAAGTCCTTGCCATCCACCCTCAAAGCGTCGTTGGTTCTGTCGCCGACGTCGGCGTGGGTCTCGTCGCTCGCCTTTGCGTAGGTGCCGATGCCCCCGTTCCACAACAGGTCCACCTTCGCCTTGAGGAGGCCCCGGATCACCTCCTGGGGTGTCAGCGCATCCTCTTCGACGCCGAGCAACTCCTTTATCTGCGGGGAGAGCGGGATGGACTTGGCGGTCCGCGAGAAGACGCCGCCTCCCCCGGAGATCAGGGCCTCGTCGTAGTCGGACCACGAGGACCGCGGCAATTCGAAGAGCCTCTCGCGCTCCTCGAAGCTGGTCTCGGGATCGGGGTCGGGATCGAGAAAGACGTGGAGGTGGTTGAACGCGCCGACGAGCTTGATGTGCCTGGACAGGAGCATCCCGTTCCCGAACACGTCGCCGGACATGTCGCCGATCCCGATCACCGTGAAGTCGTCCTTCTGTATGTCAGTGCCGAGCTCCCTGAAGTGCCGCTTGACCGACTCCCACGCGCCGCGGGCTGTGATCCCCATCTCCTTGTGGTCGTAGCCCGCCGACCCACCCGAGGCGAAGGCGTCGCCGAGCCAGAAGCCGTACGCACCCGCGATCCCGTTGGCGATATCGGAGAAGGTGGCGGTGCCCTTGTCGGCGGCGACTACCAGGTAGGGATCGTCTTCGTCGTAGCGCACCACGTCCTGGGGTGGAACGGTACGGTCCCCTACGAGGTTTTCGGTCAGGTCGAGCATGCCGCAGATGAGTGTGCGGTAGCAGGCGACGACCTCTTCCATGAGCGCCTCGCGCCCCCCCTGAGCGGGCGGGCGTTTCACGACGAAGCCCCCCTTTGCGCCCACGGGCACGATCACGGCGTTCTTCACCGTCTGGGCCTTCATGAGGCCAAGGATCTCGGTTCGGAAGTCCTCCCTGCGGTCGGACCAGCGGATGCCGCCGCGGGCTACCTTCCCTCCGCGGAGGTGCACCCCCTCCGTGCGCGGCGAGTAGACAAAGATCTCGAACATCGGGCGCGGGAGCGGGAGAAACGGTATGCCCGAGGGGTCGAACTTGAACGAGAGGTACGGCTTGGGCTCTCCTTTATCGGTGCTCTGGAAGTAGTTGGTGCGCACCGTCGCCAGCGTCACGTGGAGAAAGCTCCTCATGATGCGGTCCTCATCAAGGCTTTCGACCTCATCGAGCGCCTCCTCGATCTCCCCTGTAAGGCGCTCTGTCTCTCTTTGCGCGCGCTCCTGCCGGTCCGGGTCGAAGCGGGTCCTGAAGAGCTCGACGAGTAGCCTGGCGATGTGCGGGTTCGCGGCCAGAGTGTCTTCCATGTAGTTCTGTGAAAAGGTGGTCTGCGTCTGGCGCAGGTACTTGCAGTAGGCTCTGAGGACCGTGATCTCCCGCCACGTCAGCCGGGCCCGCAGCACCAGATGGTTGAACCCGTCGTTCTCTACGGTCCCGCGCCACGCCCGGGCGAAGGCATCCTGGAAGATCTCCTTCACCTCGCCGGTCTGGAGCTCTTCCTGTGCCCCGTGGACCAGCCCGAAGTCGTAGACCCAAGCTGGCGGTGACCCGGCGGGCTCTATCTTGTGCGGACGTTCGTCCACGACTTCGACGCCCATGTCCTCTAGCAGCGGCAGGATATCCGAGAGCGAGATCTGCTCCCCCAACCCGAACAGCTTGAACCCAAGGAAGTTCTCGGGCTCTTCGATCGGGTGGTAGAGGCTCATGCCGATGTCGCTCTCGGACTCGAGCTCTTCGATCTTGCGGATGTCGCCCACGGCCGTTCGGGCCAGAAAGCCGTCGCGGTAGCCGGGAGGGAAGGCCTCGCGGTATTTGCGGAAGAGCTCTATTCCCCGCTCCTCTCCGAAGTGCTCGATCAGCGCGTCGTAGAGGTTGTCCGTCCACGACCTGGTTGCCTCGATGAGGCGTCCCTCGATATCGTCGACGTCGTACTCGGGGACCTCGCCCGGCGTGACGTAGACGATAAAGTGAAGGCGCGCGAGCACGGATTCGGAGAACCGGACGTTGAACTCGACGCTGGTGCCGCCCAGCGCCCTCTGCAGGATGTCCTGCATGCGACTCCGGATCTCCGTGTTGTACCTCTCGCGCGGCACGTACACCAGGCACGAGAAGAAGCGCCCGTAGGTATCGCGCCTGACGAAGAGCCGGATGTGCTGGCGCTCCTGCAGGTGCAGGATGCCCATCGCGGTCTCGAACAGCTCCTCTTTGGAGACCTGGAAGAGCTCGTCGCGCGGGTAGGTCTCGAGGATCTCCATCATATCCTTCTCGTTGTGGCTCTCCGGCGGGAAGCCCGCGCGCTCCAGGACGTACCTCGCCTTGCGCCTCACGATAGGGACGTCCAGCACGCTCATGCTGTAAGCGGAGAAGGTGTAGAGGCCGAGAAAGCGCCGCTCGCCGATGACCTCGCCGGAGTCGTCGAACTTCTTGATACCGACGTAGTCCATATAGGACGGCCGGTGGATGATGGAGCGCGAGTTGGCCTTGGTGAGGTTGAGCAGGTAGGGCTCGTGGGCGAGCCTTCGTACCTCGGGTGGTAGCTTGGCGAAGCTTTGCGAGATGGGCCTCGAGCTCGTCTCCCGCAGGAGGCCGAGACCGGTCCCCGGCACGTTCTTCAGGGCGTCTTCCCCGTTTTCCGTGAGCAGATCGTACTCCCGGTAACCCAGGAAGGTGAAGTTGTTGTCGGCGATCCACTCTAGAAAGGCCTTGGCCTCTGCGAGATCGTCTTCGTCGATCGGCGGAGCGTTCTCATCGAGCTCGGAGACGATGCTGTAGATCCTCTCGCGCATCTCCGTCCAGTCCTCGACGGCCACGCGCACCTGTTCGAGGACACTCTGTATGCAGTTGTAGAGCTCTTGGAGCACCTCGGGCTCCGTCTGCCGGTCTAGCTCGACGTGTATGACCGATTCAGGCGTCGCATCCTCGTCTTCGGCATCAGGAGGCAGGAACTCGACGAGCCGGCCCTCGCCGTCGCGCCGCACCTTGATGATGGGGTGGAGCATGAGGTGGATCGCGTACCCCTGGCGGTTGACCGCCATCCTCGTCGAGTCCACGAGAAAGGGCATGTCGTCGGTGACGATCTCGACCACGGTGTGGGTCGACTGCCAGCCGTGCTCCTCGAAGTGCGGGTTGAATACCCGGATCTTGGCCGACCCGGGCGTCCGCTGCCTGGTGAAGCCCCAGTGAGCAACGGCCGCCCCGTAGATGTCGATCGGAGAGCGATCGGCCAGGTCATCCAGGGGTATCCAGGCGTAGTACTGGCGCACGAATTCCTCGACCTGCGGCGCCTGGTCCTCTGGCAACTGCTCCCGAACGCGGTCAACGACCTTGTCGAGAAGCTCGTCCTTTACCAACATCGCTACGCTCCTCCAGTGCATTTCCCTTCCACCACAATGGTACCTCAATACGAGAATGCACCGCGCGCGTTCACACTACGGCCGGGCGCTTCGCGCGACGCCGCTGGGATCATGGTACCTTTCCCTATGCGAAAGCGGCCCGTGCTCCGAGGGGAGGAAAATAGGCGTGTCGGGGAAGAGGGAAGAATACACCCTCGGGGTCGAGGAAGAGTACCAGATCATCGACCCCGAGACCCGCGCTCTCTGCCCCGGCGGCGAAGGCGTGCTGCGGCGGGCGCGGCAAACGTTGGGCGAGGAAGAAGTGGTGCCCGAGTTGCGCATCTCGCAGATCGAGGCCCTGACCCCCGTCTGCCGCACGCTCCCGGAGGTGCGCGCCGAGCTCTTGCGGCTGCGGCGCGCGGTCATGGAGGCCGCAGAGAAGGAGGGGGCCCGGATCGCGGCCGCGAGCACGCATCCTTTCTCGCACTGGCAGGAGCAGCCGATCACCCCCAAACAGCGCTACTTCGAGCTCATCGAGAGGGAGAGGCAACTCGCCGAGGAGCAGGTCGTGTTCGGCTTCCACGTGCACGTCGGTCTCGAGGACCGCGAGGCGGCACTCCAGGCGATGAACCACGCCAGGGTGTGGCTCGCGCCGCTGCTCGCGCTCTCGGCCAGCTCCCCGTTCTGGCTCGGCGAGGACACCGGCTACGCCAGCTACCGCACGCAGGTCTGGGGCCGGCTGCCGACGGCCGGACCCCCCGCCCCCTTTTCATCGCTCGCCGAGCACGACGCCGTGGTAGGGGCGCTGGTGGCGAGCGGTGGCGCGGCGGAGCCCACCCAGGTCTACTGGGACATAAGGCTGCCGGAGAAGCTCGAGACGGTCGAGATCCGGGTCGCCGACGCGTGCAGCAGGGTAGACGAGGCCGTGATGCTCGCGGGTCTCTCACGGGCGCTCGTGCGTACCTGCCACGAATTAGCCGAACGGGGAGAGTCGCATCCCGAGGCGCGCCCCGAGCTCTTGCGCACCGCCCACTGGGTCGCCTCGCGCTACGGGCTCGACGCCGAGCTCGTGGACCTCGAGGCCGGGCGCGCCGTCCCGGCCACAGAGGTGATCGGGAAGCTGCTCTCCTTTACGCGCCCGGCGCTCGAGGAGCACAGGGACTGGGAGGAGGTCTCGGCGCTCGTACGCGATACCTTGGAAGGGGGCAACGGCGCGAGACGGCAACGGCGTGCCTACGAGCGTGCGGGACGCCTTGAAGACGTCGTAGACATGCTTATCGGGGAGATGGGGCAAAGAACAGACTCGACATAGAATCGGTCGTTACCCTGCGTAGTGACACCAGGGCATCTCTAGATAGAGGGCTTATGAACTTCGAACTCAGTAGAGAGCAACAGGAGATCAAGGAGCGAGCGGCGGAGTTCGCCGAAAGGGAGGTTACGCCGCACGCCGCCGAGTTGGACCGGGAGGATCGCTTCCCCGCGGAGACGTTCGAAAAGCTGGCGGACGTAGGCTTTATGGGGCTGTGCGTGCCGGAGGAGTACGGCGGGGCGGGGACGGATTTCCTCTCTTACGTTCTCCTCTTGGAGGAGATCTCTCGCGCCGACGCCGGCGTCGGCGTAACGCTCGCGGTGCACACGAGCGCGGGGACGCTTCCCATCCTTATGTACGGGAGCGAAGAGCAGAAGGCGCGGTGGGTGCCGGACCTCGCTCGCGGAGAGAAGATCGGGTGCTTCGCCCTCACCGAGCCGGAGGCGGGCTCCGACGCCGCGGCTATCGCAGCCTGCGCCGAGAGGGTAGGCGGCGGCTACAGACTATCCGGGCACAAGCAGTGGGTTACGAACGGGAGGGTAGCCGGTGCGATGGTCGTCTTCGCCCGCGCTCCCGAGGGCGTGACGGCCTACGTCGTGGGGCTGGACACGGAGGGGATCTCCTTCGGCAAGCACGCAAAGAAGATGGGGGTCATCTCCGCCACGACGGACGACGTGCTGCTGGATAACGTCTTCGTCCCGGAAGGGGACAGGCTCGGCGAGGAGGGCAGGGGGCTCTCGGTGGCCCTGGGGACGCTCGACTCCGGCAGGATCGGGATAGCGGCGCAGGCCATCGGCATCGCCGAAGCGGCCTTTCGGTACGCGGCGGACTACGCCTCCAGGCGCACGACGTTCGGAAAGCCGATCGCCGAGCACCAGGCGGTTGCGTTCAAGCTGGCGGACATGCAGACCAAGATAAGGGCGGCGCGACTCCTGACCCACGAGGCGGCCTGGATGAAAGATCGGGGGGTGCGCGTCACCGAGGCTGGGGCGCGGGCGAAGCTCTACGCCTCGCAGGTGGCGAACGAGGTCACGTATGAGGCGGTCCAGGTCCTTGGTGGATACGGGTACATGAAGGACCATCCCGTCGAGCGGTATTACCGCGACGCTCGGGTCACGGAGATCTACGAGGGGACCAGTGAGATCCAACGCCTCGTCATCTCGCGCGGCATCCTCGAGGAGAAGACCGAAGCGCCTGGCGGCGTCGAGGGTTCGCGGCCCGTCGTCGGGTAAGCCCCGTCCCGGGGGTATGCTACAGTCTAGGCGAAGGGAACGTACACGCCGGAGGAGAGACCGTGGACACGAAGAAGAGCGCGCGCGACCGCTGGGAGGAAGCCTACAGAGAGACCCCCGAGCGCGACGCCGAGTTCTCCACGATGTCCGGCATCCCGATAGAGCCCCTCTACACCCCCGATAACGTCGAGGGCTCCTACGAGGAGAGACTGGGTTACCCAGGCGAGTATCCCTACACGAGAGGCGTCTACCCGAACATGTACCGGGGGCGCCTCTGGACCATCCGGCAGTTCGCCGGCTACGGCGATGCCGACGAGACAAATCGGCGCTTTCGGTACCTGATCGAGCACGGCCAGAACGGCCTCTCCGTCGCTTTTGATATGCCCACCCTCATGGGCCTCGACTCCGACTCGCCGCTTAGTCTTGGCGAGGTCGGGACCGAGGGCGTAGCCGTGGACTCCCTCGAGGACATGGAGCGGCTCTTTGTGGGCATCCCGATGGCTGAGATCACGACCTCCATGACCATCAACGCCCCCGCGATGGTCCTCCTTGCGATGTACGTCGTTGCAGCCGAGAAGCAGGGCATCCCGCCGGAGGCTTTAGGGGGCACAAACCAGAACGACATACTCAAGGAGTACATCGCCCAGAAGGAGTGGCTCTTCCCGCCCGAGCCTTCCATGCGCGTCTTCAAGGACATGCTCGTCTACTCCACCGAGCACATGCCAAAGTGGAACACGGTCTCGATCTCCGGCTACCACATCCGCGAGGCCGGCTCCACCGCCGCCCAGGAGCTCGCCTTCACCCTGGCCGACGGCTTCGCCTACGTGGAGGCCGGCATCGAGGCGGGGCTGGAGGTGGACGACTTCGCCCCGCGGTTCTCGTTCTTCTTCAACTCGCACATAGACTTCTTCGAGGAGATCGCCAAGTTCCGCGCCGCACGGCGCATCTGGGCCACCGTGATGAGAGAGAAGTACGGCGCCAGGGACGAGCGCTCCTTGCGCATGCGCTTCCACACCCAGACCGCCGGCGTCTCCCTTACCGCCCAGGAACCGTACAACAACGTCGCCCGGACGGCCTTCGAGGCCCTCGCCGCCATCCTCGGCGGGACGCAGAGTCTGCACACCAACTCCCTGGACGAGGCTCTGGCGTTGCCAACTGAAGAAGCGGTCAGGATCGCGGTTCGGACGCAGCAGATAGCGGCCCTGGAGACCGGGGTGACGAACACCATAGACCCGCTTGGCGGCTCTTACTTCGTCGAGGCGTTGACGGATGAGATCGAGCGCCGGGCCTACGACTACTTCAGGCAGATAGACGAGATGGGCGGGATGATAAAGGCCATAGAGGCCGGCTTCCCGATGCGCGAGATCGCCGAGGCCAGTGCCCGCTACCAGCGCGAGCTCGAGGAGAAGAGGCGCTACAT
>JALYGY010000226.1 GCA_030776865.1 Actinomycetota bacterium
AGAGGCGCTACAGGGAGGTGGCGAAGGAGCATGCCCGCCTGAGGCGCGGGGCGGATCTGTGCAGGAGCCTGCTCGACCTCATAAACGAGGCGCGCGAGGCTCGAGAGTTGGTGCCGACCGCCGAGTCGGCGGAGGAGAGGGAGTTCTTCGCATCCGAGGCGCAGACGGCGGAGGTGCGGGCCGAGGAGCTGGCGGAGGAGATCCGGGCCGAGCTCATAGACCGCGACCCGAACGACGACAAGGACGTGATCCTGGAGATTCGGGCCGGAACCGGCGGCGACGAGGCCGCGCTCTTTGCGGGTGAGCTGATGGATGTGTACACCCGCTACGCCGACCGCCTCGGCTTCAAGCACCGCACCCTCGCCTCCAGCCCGGCGGAGGTCGGGGGGTACAAGGAGGTCATGGTCGAGATAGAGGGGGACCGGGCCTACTCCGTCTTCAAGCACGAGGGCGGCACACACCGCGTGCAGCGAGTCCCGAAGACCGAGAGCCAGGGGCGCATCCACACCTCGACGGCTACGGTCGCGGTCTTGCCGGAGGCGGAGGACGTGGAGATCGAGATAAACCCGGGCGAGCTCGAGATAGACGTCTACCGCTCCAGTGGCCCCGGCGGCCAGAGCGTGAACACCACCGACTCGGCGGTCAGGATCACGCACAAGCCCACCGGCCTCGTCGTGACCTGCCAGAACGAAAAGAGCCAGCTCCAGAACAAGGAGCAGGCGCTACGGATACTGCGTTCGCGCCTCCTGGAGCGCGAGATGCGCGAGCGCCGGGAACACGAGGGCGCGATGCGGCTCTCCCAGGTCGGCACCGGCGACCGCTCGGCCAAGATCAGAACCTACAACTTCCCGCAGGGCCGCATTACCGATCACCGGGTCGGCCTTACCTCCCACAACCTCGAGGCCGTCTTGAACGGCGAGCTCGAGGGGTTCACCCAGGCCCTCGCCGCCAAGGAGAGGGCCGACAAGCTCGCCGCCGAGGCCGCCGGAACCCCCGGCTAGGATCTATCCGTGCGAACCGGCGCAGCGAGCGCCCGGATGGCGCTAAGGAACGCCGCCGAGAGGCTGCAGCACGCCGGGGTCCCCGAACCCGCCGCCTCCGCAGAGGTTCTTCTATCAGAGCTACTGGGGATAGGGCGCGCCGAGATAACCCTGCACGACGAGCCCCTGACCGGCGAGCAGGCGGAGCGTTACGAGGCTTGGATCTCCCGCCGCCTCGGGCGCGAGCCCGTGCAGCGCATCCTCGGCTACGCCCCCTTTAGAGAGCTGCGACTCGAACTGAACGACGAGACCCTGATCCCGCGCCCCGACACCGAGAGCGTCGTCGAGGCGGCGCTGGAGCGAATAGACCGGCGCGGAGGTTCCTGTCGGGTGCTCGATATCGGGGCCGGCTCGGGGGCGATCGCGATCTCCGTCGCCCAGGAACGCCCCTCTTGCGAGGTCCACGCCACCGACATCTCCGAGGCGGCACTGCAGACCGCCGGCCGCAACGCAGGGCAGGCTGGAGTGAAGATCACCCTCCACCCGGCGGACGTCGCCTCCGGCCTGAGGTCTCTAAACGAATCCATCGACCTGCTCGTCTCCAACCCTCCCTACGTGGTGACCGGCGAGATACCGCGCCTCGCACCCGAGGTGCGAGACTGGGACCCACGCCACGCCCTCGACGGCGGACCGGACGGGCTCACCTACTACCGGCGCATCTTCGCCGAGGCTCCACCCTTGCTCCGGGAGGGGGCGGACGTGGTGCTCGAGGTTGGGGACGGGAAGGCCGACGCGGTGCTCGAGCTGGGGAGCCGCGCCGGTTTTACCCCGATCGGCTCCCGGACAGACCTCGCGGGTACACCCCGCGCGGTGCTCCTGCGTCGGCAGCGATGAGAAAGCACGTGCCTCCCGCGGAGGCCGCGAGAGCCTTGCGCCGCGGCAAGGTGGCCCTCGTCCCCACTGAGACCGTCGTAGGGCTCGTCGCCGCAGAGACCGGTCTTCGCCGGATAGAGCGGATAAAGAATCGGGACCCGGGCAAGCCGGTGGCCCTGCTCTGCGCTTCGGCGGAGGAAGCCTTCGCGCTGGCCACAGACGTCTCGTCACTAGCCCGCAAACTGGCCTCACGCTACTGGCCCGGTCCGCTCACGCTCGTCCTGGATCGCGCCGGTGGGGGAACCGTCGGCGTCCGCGTGCCCGCAGGCCCGGTAATGCGGGAGCTCCTCACCGCCTACGGAGAACCGCTCTACGCGACGAGCGCGAACCTCTCCGGAGAGCCCGCCCCGAAGGGGCTCCGAGAGGTAGAGCCACGGGTGTCGGAGGCGGTGGACCTGATCCTCGAGGGAGAGCCCGGAAGCGGCGAGGCCTCGGCGGTCGTGGACCTTTCAAACGGCCGGGTTCGACTCCTGCGCGCCACCGAAGAACTTACCGAGGACACACTCTCTCATCTGGCTGAGGGGGGCTGACCGCTGACGGCCAACACAGTTTGAGGGCGTTACGGACAACGTTTATACTCCAGCCAGTCAATGCGTCCGGTAGGGAGGACGAGGGTTACTAGCGAGTCTTTTGGGTCGAGAAGGGCTTCCCCACGACGAGCCGTCGAACGCGTCACCGAACCCGAAGAGCGGAGGTAGATAGATGTTGGGCCCGTACACCGAGGTTGCCGACACCGAGGTTCAGGAGGCGCTCGACGGGGAACTCGAACGCCAGCGGACGACCATCGAGCTCATAGCCAGCGAGAACTTCGCCTCCCCGGCGGTGCTCGCGGCGCAGGGCTCGGTGATGACCAACAAGTACGCCGAGGGCTACCCGGACAAGCGCTACTACGGCGGCTGCCAGTTCATGGACGTGGTCGAGCAACTCGCCATAGACCGGGCGAAGGAGCTCTTCGGTGCCGAGCACGCCAACGTGCAGCCGCACTCGGGGAGCCAGGCCAACGAGGCGGCCTACGCGGCTCTGCTCGAGCCGGGCGACAAGATCCTCTCGATGGACCTGGCGCACGGTGGGCACCTCACGCACGGGATGAAGCTCAACTTCTCGGGCCGCACCTACACGATAGTCCCCTACGGGGTCGGCGACGACGGCTTTATAGACTACGACCAGCTGCGCGAGATCGCCCTCCATGAGAGGCCGAAGATGATCCTGGCCGGCGCCAGCGCCTACCCGCGCGTCATCCACTTCGACCGCTTTCGCGAGATCGCCGACGAGGTCGATGCCTTCCTCCTGACCGACATGGCTCATGTAGCGGGACTCGTCGCCGCCGACGTCCACCCCTCCCCGATCCCTTTTAGCGAGGTCGTAACGACCACCACCCACAAGACGCTGCGCGGGGCACGCGGGGGCATGATCCTCTGCCGCGACGAGTTCGCCAAAAAGGTCAACAGCCGCGTCTTCCCGGGGATGCAGGGCGGCCCCCTCATGCACGCCATCGCCGGCAAGGCCGTCGCCTTCGGAGAGGCGCTCACCCCCGAGTTCAAGGACTACGCCCACCAGATAGTCGAGAACTGCCGGGCGCTTGCCGAGGGGCTCCTCGAAGGCGGGCTCAACCTCGTCTCCGGCGGGACGGACAACCACCTGATCCTGGTAGACCTGATCTCCTCTGGGACGACCGGCAAGGAGCTCGAGGAGACCCTCGAGTCCGTCGGCGTCACCTGCAACAAGAACATGGTCCCTAACGATCCCGAGAAGCCGACCGTGACCAGCGGCGTCCGGCTCGGCACCGCCGCCATGACCACCCGCGGCATGGGACCGGACGAGATGCGCGAGATCGCCGACATCATCGCCAGCGCCGCCCGCGGCGAGCTCGCCGGGCTGCGCGACCGCGCTAGCGCCCTCACCGAGGCCTTCCCGCTCTATGAGTGAGGCGAAGCCGGAGGCGAAAAACCTCCACCTCGTCGGCGAGCCCTTGACCCAGCACAAGCTCGCCGTCCTGCGCGACGAGCGGACCCCCACGCCGGAGTTCAGGCAAGCGATGAAGGAGCTCGCCCTGATCATGGTCGCCGAGGCCACCCGCGCCATGCCCACCCGCCCCGCGCGTATAAACACCCCGCTCGCACAGACGGAAGTCGAGGAGATCTCCGGCCCGGTGTGCCTCGTCCCGGTCCTGCGCGCCGGCCTCGGGATGCTCGACGGCGCCCTCGCCCTGCTGCCGAAAGCCACGGTCGGGTTTATGGGACTCTTCAGGGACGAGGAGACCGCCGAGCCCGTCGAGTACTACGTCAACCTGCCCCGGAACCTGGAGGACTACCTGGTGCTCGTCCTGGACCCGATGCTCGCGACCGGGGGTAGCCTCTCGGCAACCCTCGACAAGCTCAAGAGAGAAGGAGCGACCTGGATCTCCTGCATCCACGCCGTCGCCGCCGTGCCGGGCGTCGAGCGGCTGACCAGGGAGCACCCCGACGTGAACTTCTACGCCGCCGCCGTAGACCCGGAGCTCGATGAGCGCTCGTTTATCGTGCCGGGCCTCGGCGACGCAGGAGACAGGCTGTATGGAACGCTTTAGAAACCCCTCCGTGGATACCTCGCAGGAGCACGCCGCACTCAAGCGAGCGCGTCCATCGTGGGATGAGTACTTCATGCGCATATCGCACGAGGTCGCCACGCGCTCGACGTGCCCGCGGCTCGCGGTGGGTGCGGTCATCGTCAGGGACAAAAGAATCCTCACCACCGGCTACAACGGCAGTCCCTCGGGCATGCCGCACTGCGAAGACGTGGGGTGTCTCATCAGGATCGTGGACGGCCGCGAGAGCTGCCAACGCACGCTCCATGCCGAGCAGAACGCCATAATCCAGGCCGCCTACCACGGCGTCTCGGTGATCGGGGCTCACCTTTACTGCACCCACCAGCCCTGCCTCCTGTGCGTGAAGATGATCATGAACGCCGGTATCGAGGAAGTTCGCTACGCCGACGGCTACCCTGACCCCCTGGCGGTGGACCTCGCCGCCGAGGGCGGCCTCAGGATGGTCAAGTTCGTCCCCGGCGAAGACGGTGACAGAACGCGTACGCCAGGCTCGTGAGGAGTTTGAAACTGTTTGCAACAGTTTGGTCAATAGGGTATGATTAACGCGATGCCGAACACCGATCCTCAGGGGAACAGCGCGGGTGGAGGATACGCCCGCTATTTCGGTCTCGGCTTTGCCTTTCTCGCGGTCCTCGTTGTACTCGCCGCTGTCGGTTTCTTCGTGGACAGGCTTCTAGGGACGCTTCCGCTCTTCCTCTTCGTAGGTCTGGGGGTGGGGTTTGCCGGAGGTCTATATTACGTATACCTTGCCCTCAAGACGCTGGGAGGTAAATGAGCGCTCACTGGCGGTTGGCTCTCCGGTATGCGGCCTGGGTCTCTGCGGGGGCGGCTCTAGTGGGCGTTGTGCTCTGGTCTCTGTACGGCGCTTCTTACGCCGGGCCTTTCCTCTACGGCGTCGGGGTGGGCCTGGTCAGCTTCGTCTCGATGGCGGCGACGGTCTCGATGCTCACGAGGCGTTCTCCGACCTGGGTAGCTTTGGGGGTGGCTTCTTTCTTGCCGCGATATGGTTTCGTGGTGGCGGCTCTTGGGATACCCGCGTATCTGGGTTTGTGGCCGGTGCTCACCATGTTGGGCGGCTTCGCCGCAGTTTACCTGGCGGAGAACATACTGCTACTGCCGAGGGTGTTGGGGATGATGAGTAAGAAATGGAGGGCGGGGGCTTGACGGTTGCGCTGATGCTGGCACAGACGAGCCAGGAAGAGCTGCGACACGAGATCCTGCACACCTGGGAGACCGCCAAACATTCCTGGGTTATTCCCATACACATCGGACCGGTGGACCTCTCCATAAACAAGATCATCTGGTTCCTGTTCCTTGGGGCGGCGATCACGTTCCTAGTTTTGTTCGTCGGGAGCAGGCTTCTCAGCGATCGGCCCGGGGCGTACCAGGTGATCGTGGAGGAGATCTACGGCTTCGGGCGCAGGTTTCTCGGTGGGCAGCTAGGCGAGGCGGGAAGAGTGTGGATGCCCTACACGCTCTCCATCTTCGTCTTCTTGCTAACGCTGAACCTGATCGGGCTGATCCCGGGCACCTACCCGGTTACGAGCAACATCACGTTTACGGCCACTCTGGCGCTCCTGACTTTCATCCTCACCCAGTACGAGGGCGTCAGACGCAACGGGTTAGGTCCCTACCTCAAGACCTGGGCGCCCTCGGGGCTGCCAGCCAAGCCGATCATGTACCCGTTCATGTGGGCCATCCATCTGCTCGGCGAGATCGCCAAACCTATGACGCTGGCGCTCAGGCTCTACGCCAACATCTTGGCGGGACACCTGATCATCTTCGTCTTCCTCAGCTTTATCCTGTACTTTGGTACCCTGACGGCGATCATCTCCGTGCCCATGTCGGTTGTTTTGTACGCTTTTGAGGTTTTTGTCGCAGTTCTCCAGGCTTACATCTTCGCTATACTCACACAGGTCTACATCGAGCTGGCAATCTACGCTGAGGAGCAGCACTGAGGACTCTGGCGGCGGAGCAAGAAAACACAGCAGAGAGGAGCAGAGTGCATGGAAACGTTAGCCCTACTTCAGGCTAGCACTGATGCGTACAAGCTGGTTGGGGTTGGCCTCGCGGCGGCGGGGGTTGGCGCCCCGGGCATAGGCATGGGGTATCTGATCGGCCAGACCATCGCGAGCATCCACCGTCAGCCTGAGGCGTTCGAGCAGACGCGGGTGTTCTTGTTCCTCGGTATCGGGCTGGTCGAGGCGTTCGCCCTCTACGGCATAATCTTCGCCCTCCTCATCGCCTTCGTTCTCGCATAAGCGGAGGTAAGGGGAGAGCGCATGGACCCGACAGGTATTTTCGATCTGGGCAACGTTGGTCTGATCTTCTGGGAGCTCATCACCTTCGGCATCCTGATCTTCTTGCTCATCAGATACGTCTACCCGCCGATACGGGAACAGATTCAGCAGAGGCAGCGCTCCATCGAGGAGGCGATAGACGAGGCGCAGAAGACCCGCATCGAGGCACGGGAACTCCTCGCCGAGTACCGGCGCCAGATCGAGGAGGCCCGCGGCGAGGGGCGCCGGATCCTGGACGAGGCCCGCAAGCAGGGCGAGGCCCAGCGCGAGCGCGCCAAACAGGAGGCCCGCGAGGAGGGAGAGCGCATCATCCGGCGCGCCCGCGAGGAGATAGAGCGCGAGCGCGATAACGCCCTGCGCGAGGTGCGCCGCGAGGTCGCCGACATGGTGATAGTGGCCTCCGAGCGGGTTATCGGGCGGGAACTCGACCGCGACGGGCACGAGCGCCTGATCTCCGAGGCCCTCGACAGCCTCGAGGCAGAGGTCGCCGGTCCTCCGGGAGAGGGGGGTAGAACGGCTTGAGCGCCGTCTCGACCTACTCCGAAGCCCTCTTCGAGGCCGCCCGCGAGCGCGAGGAACTAGAAGAGGTACTCGGCGATCTCAAAGAGTTTGTGGAGGCACTGCACGAGAGCGAGGAGCTCCAGCTCTTCTTCTACGGTGGGCAGATTCCGGAGCGCGAGAAGCGCCGGGCGATAGACGCCCTCACCGAGAACATGACGCTCTCGACGAGGAACTTCCTCAAGGTCCTCGCGGACAACGGGCGCGAGGAGATTCTCGAGGAAGTACGCCTGCGCTACGAGGGACTCGTCAAGGAGCACTTGGGTAGAGTCGAGGTCGAGGTAACGACGGCTGTGGAACTCCCCGAGGAGGAGCTGGACCGCATCAAGGAACGGCTAGGTACGGTTCTCGAGGGCCGGGAGGTGATCCTGCAGCCGCGCGTGGACCCGAACCTTCTGGGTGGCGCGGTCTTCCGGTTCGGAGGACGCATGGTGGATGGCAGTGTCCGGGGGCAGCTGGCGAGCCTCCGGGAGGAGATGCTCGAGAGGAGTGTTGTATAGTGGGTAGGCTGAGACCGGAGGAGATCTCCTCCATACTCAAAGGCGCCATAACGGACTACGAGAATCGCGTCCGCACCGAGGAGGTCGGGCAGGTTCTAGAGGTCGGGGACGGCATCGCGCGCGTCCACGGCCTCCAGAACGCAATGTACCAGGAGATGCTCGAGTTCGAGGACGCACGCGGCGAGAAGGTCATAGGTTTGGCCCTGAACTTGGAAGAGGACAACGTCGGCGTCATCATCGCCGGCGACGACACGCACGTCCAGGAGGGCAACCTGGTCAGGCGCACCGAGCGCCTCGCGAGCGTGCCGGTCGGGGACGGCGTCCTCGGGCGGGTCATAAACGCTCTCGGCGTTCCGATGGACGGTAAGGGTGAGATAGAAGCCGAGGGCACGCTCCCGGTCGAGATCGTGGCGCCCGGCATCATCAAGCGCCAGCCGGTCAAGCAGCCGCTGCAGACGGGCATCAAGGCCATAGACTCCATGATCCCCATCGGGCGCGGGCAGCGCGAGCTGATAATCGGCGACCGCAAGACGGGCAAGTCGGCGATCGCCGTAGACACGATCATCAACCAGGCCGGCCAGGACGTCAAGTGCATCTACGTCGCCGTCGGCCAGAAAGACTCCTCGGTCGCGGGGTTGGTGGCCGGCCTGGAAGAGGCCGGCGCGATGGACTACACGACCATCGTCAACGCTTCGGCCTCCCAGTCGGCCACCCTCCAGTACCTCGCCCCCTACGCGGGGTGCGCCATCGGCGAGTACTTCATGAACAAGGGCGAGGACGCGCTCCTCATCTACGACGACCTCTCCAAGCACGCGGTCGCCTACCGCCAGATGATGTTGCTGCTGAGGCGTCCCCCGGGCCGCGAGGCTTATCCCGGGGACGTCTTCTATCTGCACTCGCGCCTCCTGGAGAGGGCGGCGAAGCTCTCGGACGAGGAGGGGGCCGGGTCGCTCACGGCGCTGCCGATAGTGGAGACAAAGGCAGGGGACATCTCGGCCTACATCCCGACCAACGTCATCTCGATCACGGACGGCCAGATCTACCTCGACGCCGACCTGTTCAACTCGGGCCAGCGCCCGGCGATCGACACGGGTAACTCGGTGAGCCGTGTGGGCGGTTCGGCCCAGATCAAAGCCATGAGGAAGGTCGCGGGCACCCTGAGGTTGGACCTCAACCAGTACCGCGAGCTGCAGAGCTTCGCCCAGTTCGGCAGCGACCTGGACCGGGCGACGCAGCAGACGCTCGCCCGCGGCGAGCGCCTCACGGCGATCCTCAAGCAGGACGAGCGCGATCCAATGGCGGTAGAGGAGCAGGTCGCTGTGATCTTCGCGGCGTCCAACGGCTACCTCGACGACGTCGAGGCGGAGAGCGTCCCGGATTGGGAGGGTCAGTTCAGAGACTACATGCGCGACAGCCACAACGAGATCCTGGACTCCATCCGGGAGGAGAAGCAGCTCACCGACGAGACCGAAGGGAGCCTCAGGGCGGCCATCGAGCACTTTAACGAGAACTACGAGCCGGAGCAGCAGAGCCTCGTGGACGTCTCGGTGGGTGCCGAGCAGGAGGGCGGTACGGAGCAGGGGGCGACCGGCGACGAACCGCGCGGGGAAGACCTCAACGCGGCGGGGGAGAGGAGCTAGGGGTTGGCTACCCTCAGGGACCTCAAGCGGCAGATAAGGTCCGTAAAGAACATCGCCAAGGTCACGGAGGCGCTGCAGACCGTCTCTGCGGTGAAGTTCCGAAAGGCCGAGGCGAGGGTCAAGCGGGCGCGCCCCTACGCGGAGAACATGGAGCAGATGGTGCGCGACGTCGCGCGCCACGCGAGGGGCGAATCTCCGCTCCTCGTTGGGCGCGAGGGGAACGGGGTTGCGGTGGCCTCGATAACCGCCGACCGGGGGCTCGCGGGCGGCTTCAACGCGCAGGTTCTCAGGCGCACGGTGCAGTTCAGGCGCGAGCGCGAGGAGGAGGCGATTCAGGTCGCGAGCGGCCGCAAGGCGGTCGCATTCTTCCGCTTTCGGCGCATCGAGCCGAGAGAGATCTACACCGGATTCTCGGACAGCCCGACCTACGAGAAGGCGCGCGAGATCGGGCAAGCCCTCTACAGGCTCTTCGAGGACGAGGAGGCCGACGAGGTCTACCTCATCTACAACCGCTTCGAGAGCGCGCTCACCCAGCGCCCGGTCCTCACGCGCCTCCTCCCCGTCGCCCCGGAA
>JALYGY010000227.1 GCA_030776865.1 Actinomycetota bacterium
CCCCCCGCGAGATGCTCTTCACCACAGCTCGTCTCCCTCCAGGACTTCCGGCGCCTCCCGAGAGTCTAACCCACCGGACTCCATGTAGGGGCTCTACGACGATCGCTCATCCCACGCCCCCTGACAGGTACCGTACATGCCATCCCCAGCATCTCCCATCGGGGCCGTTGATCAGGGTGAGACCCTCTTTGGTCCGTAGCCGGGTGGGCTCGAGGCGCGCCCTGGCGAGCGCTCGGCACGCGGGGACGAGCTCATCGTCCTCGAGCACCCACCCCTCCCCGATGAGGCAGAGCCCGACGTGGACCAGAGGAGCCAGGTCTCCGCTCGCCCCGAGGCTGGAGCTCCCGGCGCTCGGGTCTCCGGGAAACGGATTTTCTCGGGATCTCACCCACCGCCAGGCTTCCTAACGTGTTTCGTGACGCATTAGAGACGGTAGTACGCTAGAGTGGTGTCGTGAATGAGGGGGTAGGAGAGCGGGGTCGAAGAAGCGGTAGGGAGAGCCGCCGCGCCGCTTGGTTGGCCTGGGCGCTCTATGGGCTCGTGACTGGCCTTGCGATTATATGGTCTGGAGCCGGTCTGCTGAGTCGGGATGGTTCCACGAACGTACTTTGGCTCGCTGGCGAGGCCTTGATCTCACTCGCAGCGCCGGTGGTCTTTGCGATAGTGGCCGCGCTGATCGTGTCGCGCCAACCGCGAAACACCATCGGCTGGCTGCTAATGGTGCCGGTCGGTCTGTATGTGGTGGGCGGACCCATCGAAAGCTATATCGAGAACCTTACGCCGCCGGCTCGGGCGCCTGCGGTGCCGCTCCTGCTTATGCTCTGGTTCAATTCGTGGAGTTGGTTGCTGCTGATCATCCCGCTGCTATACATCCCGCTGCTCTTTCCGAACGGACGGCCGCCGACGCCGCGCTGGCGCTGGGTCGGCGTGGCTGCCATCGCCTGGGCTACGCTCTTCGTGCTGCTGGCCGCTCTTTCGCAGCGGATCAACACCAATACCACGCCCAACATCGTCTTCGATAATCCTATCGGTGTACTCGGAGAGGACACGGTCCAGCTGCTGGTCGGAGTGTGGATCGTCGGCTTGGTGGCGTTGGTTGTAGCGTGTGCTGTGGCACTGTTTGTTCGCTACCGGCGTGCGACCGATACCGAGCGCAAGCAGATAAAGTGGCTGCTGTATGCCAGTGCCGTGTTCCTGGTGGTCTTTGTCGGCGGTTTTGTAAGCGGGTTAGGCGGCACGGCCAGTCTTGGCGGCCATATCTGGGGGGTGTTCTTCGGGCTGAGCGTAATAGCCCTTCCGGCGGCGATCGGCACCGCCATCCTGCGCTACAAGCTCTACGAGATAGACGTTGTCATAAACCGCACCCTCGTTTATGGTCCTCTCACCGCGGTGCTGATTCTCGTCTACCTCGGCGCCGTGGTCTCCTTGCAGTACGCCTTTCTCGCCCTGACCGGTCAGGAGAGCCAATTGGCCATCGTCGCCACTACGCTGACCATAGCCGCCCTGTTCAACCCGCTGAGGCACAGGGTGCAGGCGTTGGTAGACCGGCGCTTCTACCGCCGTAAGTACGACGCCAGAAAGACCCTCGAAGCCTTCTCGGTCAAGCTCAGAGACGAGACAGACCTGGACGCACTAAACGAGGAGTTGCTCGCGGTAGTGAGAGAGACGATGCAGCCGGCCCACGTCTCGCTCTGGCTGCATTCTGAAACAGCCGTCCCCGAGACTGATGGATGACGAGAGCCATCACAGGATCTCATCCTCCGGTCCTCTCTGCCACACCGGTATTTTACGGGTATTGATTCCCCGCGCCGAGATAATCCCCCATACCCTATACCTTAAGCCTGAAACCTGTAGCCCCGGTACCGCTACATCGCGAACGCTGGCTCGTAGGTCGGGTCGGTGAGCGCCGGGCGGTCCACGCGGAACGCCTCTATCGGGTATTGCGTCTTCCCGTAGAGCGCCAGCTCGGCGAGGATCCTGCCCACGAGGCTCGCGAACTTGAAACCGTGGCCCGCCCCGACGAATACGGAGATCTGGGGGATATCAGGGAGCGCGCCGAGCACGAACTCGCGGTCAGGGGGCATGTCGTAGAGGCACGTCTTGGTGTAGAGCTCCGACCCCAGAGAGCCGGGGATGTGCCGCTCGAGAAACCTGCGCAGGTTCTCCAGCACGCGCTGGTTGGTCTCGAAGGTGCGGGTGCCCACTGTGACCACGTCGCCGCCGACGTCCTGGCCGGCCTTGGTGGCTGGTGCCCCGTAGACTGGGACCCCGTAGAAGGTGCTCCGGAGGCCACCGTGCCAGATCCAGACCGGAAACCGCTCCGGCGAGAACTCGTCGAGGTTCGGCGCCTTGAAATAGGTTACCTGCTCCTGGGTGCACGTTATGGGCAGTTCGACCCCGACGTGCCGGAGCACCCCTTTCGTCCACGCCCCCGCCGCTACGATCAGTCGCCGCCCGCTAAAGGTGTTCTTGTCTGTCTCGACCTTTACGCCGTCGCCTGCGGCCCGAACGCTTCGCACCGGAGTATTCTCGAGGATCGTGGCGCCGCGCGCGCGGGCGAGGGCGGCGTGGGTAGCGTTAGCCCTTCCGGCGTCGACGAGTCCGGCGTCAGCCTGGTAGACGGCCCGCACGTCGCCATCAAGCCTGAACTGCGGGAAGCGCTCCATAACCTCCCGTGCGGAGAGCTCTTCGTACGGGATGCCCGCGGCACGCATCGCGCCGGCATACTGGTTTACGTACCGCGGCTCGCCATCAGGCAGGGGCTCGAGGTCGAGTCCGCCGGTCTTGAAGACGAGTCGAGTACCGGATTCCTCTTCCACCGCGCTCCAGGCCCCGTAGGTGTGGGGGGTGAGGGTGGTGTACTCGGGGGCGTGGTAGGAGAGGCGGATAATGCGCGAGTGGTCCTCCGAGCCACCCCTGTCGTGGCCCAAAGCGAACTGCTCGAGGGCGAGCACCTCTTCGCCTCCTGCCTGCCGGGAGAGCCAGTAGGCCGCGGCGCTCCCGACCCCACCGCAGCCTACGACCATGTATTCGTAGGTCGTCCTCACCAATTCTCCGGCTGGTGCAACTCGTAGCCGGACATAGGTCTGCCGGTTGTCGACCGCCACGCGCGCTCCTCAGCCGGACGCTTGCCGAGAGCCTGCGCCATGGCCTTCACGTGCGAGGCGACCGAGCCGCAGCACGAACCGATGTAATCGAAGCCCATGTCGCGCGCTCTCTTGGCGAAATCGGCCATCGCCGTACGGGGGAGCTGTAGCTTCTCGAGCTCGTAGGGGAACTCCGGGAGCGAGGTGAAGTTGGGCTGGTGAACGGGACCGTGGTAGGCGACCGGCTGGGTGGCCATGCGGACCTCCGGAGGTACGGCGGCGCGCATCTCCTCCATGATCGGCAGCGTGTGCTCGGGGGAGCGCAGGCAGTTGACGCCCACGATATCCACGCCCGCGGCGGCTAGCCGGCGGGCGCACTCGCCCGGCAAGAGGCCCTCGTAGGAGTGCGGGTCGTTGTCGAAGGTCATCGTGACCATGGCCGGAAGGCCCGTGGCCTTTATCGCCTCGGCGGCGATCACGGCCTCCCTCAGCCATAGAAAGGTCTCGGCTATGATGAAGTCCACGCCTTCCTCGGTCATGACCGCGAGCTGCCTATCGAGCATCTCCCGAACGTGGCGGTCAGAGGCGGAATCCCCCGGATCGTAGCCCCAGGTCTCGCTGAGGTTGCCGGCGACGAGCACGTCGCCCTCTGACGCGACCTCGCGTGCGATCCTTACGGCGGTGCGGTTCATGTCGTCCACCCGGCCCTCCGGGCCCACCGTCGCCAGCTTGTCCTCGCTGGCGTAGAAGGTGAGGGTCTGTATCACCTCGGCGCCGGCGCGCACGAACTCCCTGTGCAGCTCGGCGAGCGCCTCGGGGCGCGTCAGGCTTACCTCGGGGACGAACGGGCCGGCCTGCACGTAGCCGCGCCGCTCGAGCTCGAGCAGGTAGCCGCCGTCCCCGAGCACCACGCCCTCGGATAGCCGCTCGAGTATCCCCTTGGGCATGCACTTCTCCTCTTGGCTCGGGATGCTACTGTGGGCCCGCAGCCTACCAGAGACGGCGGAGCGCCTTCAACGCGCCCGCGAAGAGCTCGACCTACAGCGAAACCCCCGTCCATGGCTCTCTCTCAACTCTTTTGGGATCGCGCTTTCTTACCGCTCCGCAGCCCGAGCGAGGCCGCTAAAGAGAGCAGCAGGGCCACGACCAGGATCAGGAAGGCGTCAGAGAAGGGCGCCGCGTCGAGGGCGTAGAGCGGGTTGAGGGCTCCCGCGCTTGCCTCTCTGCGCGCCGCGAGAAACGCCCCGACTACGGCCGGTCCGGTCCCGCCGCCGAGAAAGAAGAGACCGTTGAAGATGCCCAGGCCGACCCCGGTCTCCTCCTCACCCAGCGCGGCCGCGGCCGCGTTGACGTTCGGGGAGTTGGTGAAGGCGAACCCCGTCCCGACCCCGAGCATCCCGACCGCCACCACGTAGGGCGCGGCTCCGGCCCCGAAGGTGGAGATAAAGACTACCGAGACCAACATTATCCCGAGGCCGACGTAGACGGGTGCCTTGAACCCCACACGGTCCGAGAGGCGGCCGGCCAGAGGGGAGACGATAGCCAGCGCGATCGCCCCCGGCGCCAGCACCAGCCCCGTGGCCCCCGGGGAGAGCCCGTTGGCCTGCGAGACCAGGAGCGGCACGGCGACGAGGCACGAGACGTTGACCAGCATGGAGAGGTAGCCCACGATCACGGCCGCCACATACCCCCGGTTCCCGAAGAGAGTGGGGGAGACGAACGGGTGCGCTGCGCTCATGATCCTCCAGGCGAACCCCACCGCCGCGAGCGCCGCACCCGCGAAGCTGCCCCACGACGAGACCGAGGCGAACCCCGCCACCTGCCCCTGAGTTATCCCGAAGAGGAACAGCCCCGCCGCGAGCCCGAGCAGGATGCCGCCGGGCACGTCGAAGCTGCGCTCGCCCGCCGGCTCGGTATCCGGCAGCGCGAGGTACGCGCCGGGGAGAAGAAGCAGCGTCAACGCCAGGGTGGCGTAGAAGAGCGACTGCCACCCGGCGATCTGCTGCAGCGCGCCGCCCACGACGGGCCCGATCGCGGCCCCCACGCCGACGCTCGAGACGATGAGGCCAAGCGCGGTCCCGCGTTCGCCCGGCGCCAACACCTTCGCCACCGAGGCGCTCGCGAGCGCCGGTATCGCTGCCGCCCCCGTCGCCTGCACGACGCGCCCGAAGACCAGCAGCGACAGGCTCGGGGCGCCGACGCAAAGGAGTGACCCGACGGCGAACACTGCAAGCCCCAGTGTGAAGGCGCGCCGCACGCTGAAGACGTCCGCAGCACGCCCGTAGAGCGGGATACCGACGGCGTAGGTGAGGAGGTAGGAGGTTATGACCCACCCTACCTGCGCCTCCGAGACACCGAAATCCTGCCTTATGACGGGGACCGCGACGTT
>JALYGY010000228.1 GCA_030776865.1 Actinomycetota bacterium
GTCTTCTTTTTGAGATCGGGCACACGGTGGGCGGCGCCGAAGAACTCGACGTTGGCGCGCGCCGGCAGATCCTCGTAGAGCGCCGGGGACTGGGGCATGTAACCTACCCGTTGCCGAAGCTCCGCCCGATCCTCCAGCGGGTTTAACCCGAGCACCCGGACCTCGCCCTCAGAAGGACGCAGCGCCCCCACGAGGGCCTTTATTAGGGTGGTCTTCCCCGCGCCGTTCGGCCCTACGAGGCCGAATACCGCCCCCTCCGGCACGCCGAGGTCCACACCCCCGAGCGCCTGGAGCCGGCGGTACCGCTTGGTTAGCCGGCTGACTTCTATGGCACCCATATACGGCCTCCTAACTCCTCCTGAGCCCTTCCAGGAATATCCGCGTGGCGTTCTCTACGTGCTCATCGTCGGTCAGCCCGTCCTCTCTGATAGCCGGGAAGAACAACTTGCCTCCGGCCTGGGGGAGGAGCATCCCCATAAAGGCGCGGGCGCTGGACCTGACGTCGTGCGGGCGGAGTCTGCCGAGCTCGATCTGGCGCGCCATGTAACCCTTCAGAAACCCAAGCACCCTCTTTATTACCGCGTTGCCGAATATCTCCGCGATCTCGGGCCGCCTCATGGCCTCTCCTGCCATCAGCCGCACCATCCTCTGCGCGGCAGGATCGTCGAAGGTCGTGAGGTACCTGCGGGCTATGGTCGGTAGCACCTCCTCAGGGGGCAACTCCATCAGCCGCCCGGGCTCGGTCACCGCCCGCACGACAGGCATCTTGGACCCCAGTACCTCCCGAAAAAGGGCCTCTTTGTCCGGGAAATACCAGTAGATCAAAGCCGGAGACTGTAACCTCGCAGCCCGCGCGATGCTCTTGATCGTCGCCCCCTTGAACCCCTTCGCCGAAAACTCCACAAACGCCGCATCCAATATCTGCGCCCGCCGGTCAGCCTCCTCCGCCAAGAAACCTCCTTCTTGATTGATCATTCAATAATCATAGTCTACTCTTGATAGAACGTTTAATCAAGAGGGAGACAGAGGGGATTTCTGGGGACCTGTATCATTGGGTGTTGGCTGGACTTGGGGGTATGGCTTGCTGGAGGGATCCGTGAGCGTCGTGTCGCCCGGCGCGTACGCCGTGTCGGACGGTGGGGGGGACTTTGGGGGCTCGTCTGGGCCGGGGCTTTTCTACAGGGACGTGCGCCACCTGTCGAGGTTTGCCTTGAGGGTGGATGGCGAGGCGCCGGTTCCGCTAGAGGCGCGGACGCGGGGCTCGGAGGCGGAGTTCGTTCTGGAAGCTGGGGCGGGGGGCATCCGCGTGGTGCGGCGGCGCACGCTCGGGGGTGGCATGGACGAGGAGATCCTGCTCACAAACGAGGCCTTGGAGGCGGTCGAGGCCAGGGTCGAGCTCGAGTGCGTGGCGGACTTCAGGGACGTATTCGACGTGCGGGGCTACCGCCGGGCGGCGGGGCGGGGCGAGCTCGTGGAGGAGGTGAGGGAGGGGCGCCTGCGTTTCGCCTACCGGCGCGGGGGCTTCCGGCGGGGGACGGTGGTGCGAGTCTGGGGGGAAGGGATAGAGTCGGTCGCCCAGCCGGGGCGTATCTCGTTCGGCGTCCGTCTCGAGCCGGGGGAGGAGCGTGCCGCGCGCGTGGTGGTGATGTTGGAGGAGGGTGGCAAGGAGGTTCGCCCTTGGGGGTCCGCGGCGCTCTATGGGGAGGCTCCTGTCCTGGAGACCGGCTGGGAGCCGCTGCGGCTCAGCTGGGAGCGGAGCCTGGAGGACCTCGAATCGCTGAGCCTCGATGTTGGAGACGGCTCGCTCGTGCCGGCGGCCGGCGCGCCGTGGTACATGGCGCTCTTCGGGCGAGATTCACTAATAACCGCGTACCAGACCATGATCCTCGGCTTCGGTCCGGCCAAGAACACTCTAAAGGCGCTGGCGCGCTATCAAGCCGAGGAGAGAGACGACTTCCGCGACGCCGAGCCAGGCAAGATCCCGCACGAGCTCAGGGTCGGCGAGCTCGCCTTCTTCAATGAGATACCGCAGACCCCCTACTACGGCACCGCCGACGCGACCCCGCTCTTTCTCATCCTCCTGCACGAGGTCTGGCGCTGGAGTGGCGAGAGGAGGATCGTCCGGGATATGGAAGGGGCGGCGCGTCGGGCGCTCGACTGGGTCCTCCACCACGCCGACCGGATAGAGGGCTACGTAGCCTACGCCACCCGTTCTCCGGCGGGTCTCCAGAACCACGGCTGGAAAGACTCGGCGAACTCCGTGCTCTTCCGGGACGGGAGCCGCGCCGGAGGTCCGATCGCCCCCTGCGAGCTCCAGGGCTACGTCTACGACGCCTATCGGCGGACCGCCGAGCTCGCCGAGCTGGTGTGGGAAGATGGGGAGCTGGCCCGAGAGCTTCGGGCGGAGGCCGAGACCCTCAAAGAGCGCTTCGACCGGGACTTCTGGATGGAGGATCGGAGCTACTACGCCCTCGCCCTCGACGGCGCCGCACGGAGGGTGGACTCCGTGACCTCCAACGCCGGTCACCTGCTTTGGAGCGGCATCGTCCCGGCGGAGAAGGCGCGCCTCGTCGCCGACCGGCTCGTAGGCGAGGAGCTGTTCTGTGGGTGGGGGATCAGGACGATGGCCGCGGGTGAGGGGGGATACGATCCCGTCTCCTACCACAATGGCTCCGTCTGGCCCCACGACAACGCTCTCATCGCTTGCGGTATGGGGCGCTACGGATTTCGCGAGGAGGCGGGCCGCGTCGCCGCCGCGCTCCTCGGGGCCGCCCCGCACTTCGGCTACAGGCTGCCCGAGGTCTTTGCGGGTTACTCCAAAAAAGAGGTGGCCAAGCCGGTAGAGCTGCCCAAGTCCTGCAGCCCGCAGGCGTGGGCGGCCGGGACGGTGCCGCTCCTGGTGCGCACGATGCTCGGCACGGAGCCCGACCCGAAAAGCAGGAGCCTCGGCACGGACGCGGTGATGCCGGGAGGTACGGGGAGCTTGCGGCTGGAGGACGTGCCCGCCTTCGGGGAGCGGAACGCAGACTGATCCCATGGGCTACCCGTACGACGGCGTGGACCTGCGCAAGCACCCGCAAGCGTACCGGATCGGACGTGGTGAGCAGGGCGTCTTCCACGCCGAACCCTACAAGAGCGAGCTGCTGCCCCTCTGGGCCTTCAAGAACGAAGAGACCGCGCGCGCGTCGGCCGGAGCCATCTACGCCCGTTTCCTGGAGTACAGGGAAGAGGAGGATTTCGTCGGGATGGATGTCGCGAGGAAGTTCTTGCAGATGGGGTGGACTCGCTCCAGACGCTACGTCAAATACAGGGGAGGCAAGAAAAGCGAGCCCCGCAAAGAGCCGGACGGGCAGAAGCAGCGGGCCGCCGAGGTCTTCTACGAAAAATGGCGCGCCGCCGCCGAGGACGGGGAGTACGTGCGCCTCAAAGAGGAGCACAGGCGCCGCGACGCATGAGCGGTGCGGGGATCAAGTAGTAGTATCGCGTTATGGACGAACGAGATCTCCTGCTTCTGGAGAGCGCCATAAGCGCCATAGAGGAGGCTGCTTCGGCCGTTGCCCTGGAGGTCGAGCGCGACCGGCTGGGCGAGACCGCCCTGGCGCGGCTCTCGACGGTAGAAGCCGAGTTGAACAGAAGCCGGCTCACCCTGGAGAAGATCATCCGCGAAGAGACGATATAGAGGCTTCAGGTTACAGGCATCAGGCTTCAGTTCTTCTGACGGAGCTGAAACGCGCGTACAGCGACCCTGATTGCTGAAACCTAAAACCTGATGCCTGCTTTTTCAGTTCGCGCACCCGCCGGTGCTCACCGGTTCGGTGTGTTCGGCGGCCACTGCCAGGCGGCGCTGGACTATCTGGGAGGGGATGCCATAGCCGGCGTTGCTGGAGCTGGCGCGGCTGGCGAAGACGGTGGCGACGACCTCGCCGTCGATGTTGATTATGGGGCCGCCCGAGTTGCCGGGTCGGACGTGGACGCGGAAGCTGGTGACGGCGCGCTCCACCGGGCCCCGGTTGTAGGCGTCGGCGGAGATCACGCGCTGCGTCGCGCCGGTACGCGCGGGCTCGATGTCGAGCGGGCCGTTCTGAGGGAAGCCGAGGACGGCGGCCGGCTCGCCTGGAGTCGGCGAGGCGAGGCGCATCGGAGCGAGCCCGAGGCCGTCGACGCGCAGGATCGCCACGTCGTTCCTGACGTCGAAGAGGACGACATCGGCCCGGTAGCGCGCCCCCGCGCCCCCCGGCTGAACGCTGGTAACGGCCTCCCCGGCGACCACGTGGGCGTTGGTGACGACGAGGTCCGGGGCGGCCACCCACCCCGAACCTTCGATGCCGTAGCCACAGGCTATGCTGCTCACGCGCACCGTCCGTGAGCTCGCCGCGAGCACCTCAGGGTCGTTCGCTACGCGCTCGTTCGGAAGGGCCACGTCGGCCTCGGGGCCCCGGATCTGGGGTAGCGAACTCAGTTCGGCGACGGCCTTTGTCAAGAGCTCGGAGGGCATCCGCTCGTTCAGGGCTTGCAGGATCCGGGACTCCTGCATTGCCGGGTGCAGCCCCGCGAGGGGCGGGGACTGGAGGGCGAAGAGGCCGACCGCCCACACCAGCGCGAGGGAGAGCGCGAGCCCGAGCGCCGCGCCCCCGAGGCCGTCCAGCGACTCCGAGGCCGGGCTCGAGAGCCGGGCCCTCAGAGCGCCGCCGGCCGCGCGCGCTACGACCTCCCCGAACACCGCGAACGCCAGGATGCTTATCAAGGTGATCCCCGCGCCGAAGATCGGGCTCTCGCCCTCCGGCAGCAACACCTGCGCCAGCCTCGAACCCAGGGCGGCCCCCAGAACCACCCCCACCAGAGAGAAGGCGCCGGCGAGGAGCCCCGTGCGCGCGCCGCGCAGCACGACCAACAATACGAACAGCGCTATAAGGACGTCAAGGGTGGTCATCCGCCAGATTCTACCGCTTTTGGATCACGCTCCAGGGGACCGTCGGTATAATTCGTGGGCGATGAGAGCCGCAGAGTTTCTACCCGACGTAAAGAGGGTGATCGAAGAGAGGGGCGAGCCCGCTTACCGCCTCGAGCAGGCCTATTCTGCCCTGACCCGTTCTCTGGTGAGGGACTGGGAGGAGGCCACGAACCTGCCTCAAGGGTTGCGGGCCGCGCTCGCCGGGGAGGCTCCGGCGGCCGTGCTTGAGCTGCGCCGCGTCTCGCTGGCGACCGACGGCACCCGCAAGTACCTCTTCTACACCCGCGACGGGCACGCCATTGAGACCGTCATGATCCCCGAGAAGGGGCGGCATACCGTGTGCATCTCGACCCAGGTCGGTTGTCCGATGGGCTGCACTTTTTGTGCCACGGGACTGCTTGGTATAGAGCGGAACCTCAAGGCGCGCGAGATAGCGGAGCAGGTCTTCGTCGCCGCCCGCGACATCGCTCCCAACAGGGTCTCCAACGTAGTCGTGATGGGGATGGGCGAGCCGTTTTTGAACTACAACGAGACGTTAGAAGCGCTCAAGGTCCTGAACGATTCCGACGGATTCGACCTTGCGGCGCGGCACATAGCAGTCTCGACGAGCGGGCTGGTGGACAGGATCCGGCGCTTCGCCGACGAGCAGGAGCAGTTCCACCTGGCGATCTCGCTCCATACCCCCTTCGAGGAGGAGCGCCGTGAGCTCATGCCCGTCGCCGCCCGACACCCGATCCCCGAGCTCATGGACGCCGCCCGCTACTACGTGGAGAGGACACACCGCAAGCTCTTTTTCGAGTACACCCTGCTCGCTGGGGTCAACGACCAGCCCCCGCACGCCGAGGCGCTGAGCAGTCTCCTCGACCACCCGCTCTACCACCTGAACCTCCTCCGCTTCAACTGGACGGACACCGGCTTCTCTGCGACCTCGAAGCGCAGGGCGCGGGAGTTCCTCCGGTACGCGAGGAGCCTCGGCCTCTCGGCGACGCTGCGGCCGAGCCGCGGTCAGGACATAGACGCCGCCTGCGGACAGCTCGCCGCGAAGGACCTCCGGGGACGTCCGCCGGTCCTCTCGCGCCGGAGCCCTTGAAGACCGAACCGGCAGAGAGGCTAGACCCGCGGGCCAAGGCACTCTGGCGCATCACGGGCGCTCTAGGGGCGCTGCCGCTGCTGGCCGCGGGCGCGTTCGCTAGCTGGGCCTCGCTACGGGTGGTTGAGGTTCCTCTGCTGCTCGGAGTAGTGCCGTTTCTCGCGGCGTTGGGGCTGGTGGTAGTGCTCGCGGCCGTGGTACCGGACCTCAGGTGGCGGCGGTGGCGCTACGAGATCAGGGAGGACGAGGTGGATCTGCAACGGGGGATCGTCTGGGTCAGCCGGACGCTGGTACCGCTGGCGCGCATCCAGCACGTGGACACTCAGAGCGGCCCCCTCCAGCGCCGGTTCGGACTGGCGACCGTCGTCTTCTACACCGCCGCCGGACCGAACCAGATCCCCGAGCTCTCGGCTCCCGTCGCCGCCCAGGTGCGGGATCGGATCGCCGAGCTTACCCGGGAGCAGGATGAGCTCTGAGCCGCGTCACCTCCACCCGGCGGCGATGCTCATCGACGCCATAAAGACCCTCCGGCGTTGGGTAAGTGCGTTCGTTATACCGGGGATCGCAGTCCTGGCGAGCCGGGGGTTCAGCATGCAGACCATCGCCTTGATCGTGCTCGGAGCCCTCGTCGCGGCGGTGCTCGCGGCCCTCTGGGGCTTCCTCTCGTGGCGGGCCACTACCTACGAGGTCTCCGGGGGCGCTTTTCACCTGCGGCAGGGCGTTATTCAGAAAAACGAGCGGACGATCCCCCTGGAGCACGTGCAGTCCGTGGACACGGTGCAGGGGATCATCCAGCGCTTTTTTGGCGTCGTCGAGGTGAGGGTAGAGACGGCGGGGGGCGGGACCAGCGAGCCCGACGCCTCCCTCCCGGCGCTGGACCGCGCCGATGCCGCGGCGCTGCGGCGCGAGATCGAGGGCGCCGGGAGAGAGCCGGTCGAGAGAGCCGCGGGGCCCATCGTGCTGCGGCGGCTAAGGCCGCGGGAGCTCCTGATAGCGGGTGCGACCAGCGGTCAGATCGGGGTCGCGTTCTCCCTGATCGCCGTCGTCTCCCAGCTCTTTGACGATCTCCTCTCCGAGAGCCTGGCCCAGCGCCTCTTCGAAGCCCTGGCACCGCGCTCGGTGACGTCGGCGCTGCTCCTCGTCGGCACCTTCGGTGTCTTCGCCTGGCTGCTGGCCATAGCCGGAACGATCCTGGCCCACGCGGGGTTCACGCTCTCCCGCGAGGGAGACTTCCTGTACATCAAGCGCGGCCTCCTAGAGAGACGCGAGGCGACGATACCGCTCGCTCGCATCCAGGCCCTGCGCGTCGTTGAGGGCCTCCTCAGGCAGCCCTTCGGTCTGGCGACCCTGCGCGTCGAGAGCGCCGGCTACGGCGAAGCCTCCGGCGTCTCGACCACGCTCTTCCCCCTCTTGCCGCGCAAGGACGTGGAGAAGCTACTCTTCGATGCAGCCCCCGAGTTCGCCGTCACCCCCATCCTCGAGCCTCTTCCCACCCGCGCCCTCCGGCGCTACATCTTCCGAGCCATCGTCCCGGTACCGCTCGTTGCCGCTGCGGTCGCGCTGGCCTCGTCCCTCGCCTTCGACCTCGCCGCCTCGGGGTTCTACGCGGCGTTGCTCCTCGTATTCCCGGCCGCCCTCTACGGCTGGCTGCGCTACCGGGATGCGGGGTGGGCTTATGAGGGGGATCTCCTAGTCGTGCGCTCGCGGCTTGTGGCCCGCACGACCGTCATAGCACCCCGCCGGAGGCTCCAGTCGCGCGGTGTGATCCGGAGTCCCTTCCAGCGCCGCGCCCGGCTCGCCACCTTCCGGGCGCAGGTAGCCTCCGGCGGCGGAGGTGGGGAGCTTCGTGTCACGGACCTCGGCTCCGACGCCGCCGCAGCCCTTGCGGAAGACCTGGGCCCGAGGACTTAGCACCTGCCGACCAGCACGAAAACGCCGCCGGAGGAGGGGATGCGGATGATCTCCTTGTCCCGCAGTCCCGCCTCCGTGGCTATACGTTCCACATCGTCCTGGCTGTACAGGTAGATGTCGCCCTTGCCGGACAGTTTGTAGCGCAGGCGTCGGGCCGGTTCGCGCAGCAGCGAATGACCGGGGAAGGCGACGATGACCTTACCGGTGGTCAGCGCGACCATCTTGCGCAAGAAGGTTACCTGATCGGGGACGTAGTCAAAGACGCCCATCGCGATGCTGATATCGAAGGTGGCCTCGAGATCCAGTTCGAGGAAATCGGCCTGGATAAACTCGCACCTGTCGGCGACCCGGTGTCGCTCCGCCTCTTCACGGGCCAGTTCCAACATGTTGCCGGAGAAATCGACGCCGACAACGCGCCGAGCGCCGCGCCGCGCGAAGTCGACCGCGTACACTCCGGACCCACACCCGACGTCGAGGATCCCTTTGCCTGTCACGTCCCCGGCCTGCTCGAACGTGATGGTATAGCGCTCGAAAACGGCCTTTCGGAGCGTCGTATTGACCCAGCGCCAGAAGGGTGAGCGCTCCAGGCGGTAGATGGCATCAAAGCTCTGTGCGTCTCGCTCGAAACGTCGGCGGACCTTCTCTCTATAGGGATCATTCACGACCGCCCGTGCCCCCTTCCCTAGACACCCTGCGTCGCCCGGTAGATGTCACCCAAAGGCGAAAAATCGAACTGCGCCAATAGCGGCTTCAGGCGTTGACCGATGATGTTCGTACGAAAATTGTGCAGGAGTACGCGCGAGAGCGTAAACCTCAGGTTGCTCGACCGGAGGATTCGCCGCCACGCCGGCCGCGATGGGATGAGCCACCCGGCATGGAATTCATACGGATGGAAGTAGAGCACCGCCATGCGTTCGCTCTCGTCCATGGCGTTCAACGCACGATGCAAAAGACGACCCGGCAACAGGCGGAAATAGCTTCCGCCGGCGATCGGGAGGCGGAGCGGACCAGCATCCCAGGTAGCCAGAGGATACTCGTGGATCGTGCCGCTCGGGGTCGTGATCGCGAAAGGATGGCGGGGCGCCTCCGGGATGCCGTAACGGACGCGTGGCAGCGGAAACACGCTCGAGTCGTAGCGGAATCCCAACTCGACCAGGACCTCGAAGCACCAGTGCTCCAGGTGACCGACAGAGAACTCGGGGGCGCGAAACCCGAGTACCGGCTGGCCGGTAAGGTCCTGGAGCCCGGCGAGCGAGCGCTCCACATCCGCCTTGAAGGCGGCCGGC
>JALYGY010000229.1 GCA_030776865.1 Actinomycetota bacterium
ATCGGAGACGTCACCGCTGAGGTGATGACCAAGCCCGACCAGGAAGGCTTGATCGTCGGGAACGTCATCAACAAGGACGACACCGGAGCCCGCAGGATCATCTTGCTTACCTCGGAGCTTCCGCCCGACAAGGTGCACTTGCTGCACCGGCATCCTAACGCCGAGCAGATCATGTACGTGCTCGAGGGTTCGTGCCTGGCCCTCTCCGAGGGCGAGCCGGTGCGCCTGAAGGAGGGCGATGCCGTGTTCATCGCTCAGGGCGAGTGGCACGGCGTCCGCAACAACACCGACCAGCCAGCCGTAACGCTCGTAATCTACGCGGGGGCCGGAACCCTAGAGGAGGCTGGCTACGAAGAGCACCCGCGGCAGTTCGAAGGAGCGTAACGAAGAGGACGTAGGGACAGGAGGAGGGTGCACGGCAGAGGAATCATCGACGCGTAATGCACGGGCTCCTGACATCACCTTGACACCACCGGGAACGCAATACCGTGCAACAGCTTCATTGATAGGCGCTTCTATCGCACGAAATGTGACACGAGGATGACTCTCGAGGCCTTCGCGGTCAAGCTGCGTGACGAGACCGACCTCGACGTACTGAACAACGAGCTGGTCTCGGTGGTGAGGGAGACTATGCAGCCCGCACACATCTCTTTGTGGTTGCGCCCCGATACATACGTCGCTGAGGGATAGCGGAGAGTGCCCTTCTCGTCGAGCTTGCTCTCTTGCGTCGGACTGGCGCGTGGCTTGGATAAGCCCTCTATCTTCAGGACGGCGGAACACGCGGCTTGCAACGTGCACCCAGTGACCAATTGGGTTATAGTTGTTGCGATTTGGACCCGAACTGGGTTAAGGAGCTTGGCACAGCGCCTTCTTGATTTCATGGGGAGTATCGGGATGAGAAGTAAGATCTCGAGGGAAAAAAGCGGACGGTCGGTGAAGTACCTGGCGATCGTGCTGTCGGTGATGTTGGTACCGTTGACCTCCGTCCCCGTCCTGGCGCAGACTACCCCTACCGAAGACCAGTACCCTACTGAAGACCAGTACCACCCTGGCGGCTCTGGTGACCTTGGGGATAATGTTGCCGCTAGTGCCCTTAGAACCCTCAGAGCTTTGTCAAATGATTCGACTAACGGTGCCGAGGAGACTATGTATGGTCTCACTGAGCTTCCTGACACAGGGGGCATCTCACCCCTGTGGTTGGGCACCCTGCTGTTGGCTGGTGGTGTTCTGGCACGCAGGATTACCCGGTGAGTTCCATGGCGTGTTGCGATGATATTGGCCTTGCGACTCACAGGAGCATAGTCCAAGATCTGTGTAAGGGGGCCTCAACGCTGCGCTATCGTTCCTCGGCGTAATAGCCATCTAAGCGGCTCTAGGTCCTTGCAAACTGCTACAGGCGGATGATGCCACGCTTGAGGGCGGTGGTGACGGCTGCGGTGCGGTCGGTCACCCCTAGCTTATCGAAGATGTGCAGCATGTGAACCTTAACAGTGGATTCGCTGATCAAGAGTGCCCGTGCGACATCTTTGTTATTCATGCCCTGCGCCACAAGCTGCAGGATCTCGATCTCTCGCTCGCTCAGCTGTTTGGCGTCGGTTCCCCGCAACCGTCTTATGAGACGGGACGCGACGGACGGTGTTAGAGGCGACTTCCCCTGCGCTGTGTTTCGGATAGCGTCGAAGAGTTCCTCCTGCCGAGCGTCCTTCAACAGGAACCCTGTGGCACCTTTCTCGACTGCGCGCAGAATGTCGGCATCGGTATCGTAGGTGGTGAGGACCAGGACGTGCGTTTCGGGATGGTCGGCTTTGATCTTCTCTGTCGCCGTAACTCCATCCATCTCCGGCATCCTAAGATCCATGAGCACGACGTCTATTCGGAATCGGTCGGCGAGTGCAACGGCCTCGTATCCGTTTGCGGCCTCGGCGACGACCTCGAAACCGGGGTGGTTTCGTAGCATACCCCGCAGCCCCGAACGAACCACGGGGTGGTCGTCACAAAGCAGGAGTCGAATGGGGCGCTCAGCCATCGGTTTCGTCCAATGCATCGGGACCCCGAGCCTCCGGCTTTTCTGCGGTGACCGGCAACTCTATTGCGATCGTGGTCCCTTCACCGGGCGTGCTTTCGACGATGAGAGCACCGCCCAGCTCCTCAACGCGTTCGCGCATGGCCGTGAGCCCGAAGCCACTTCCATCTCGAGCCTCCATCGAGGTCTTCAGCTGAGCTGGGTCGAAGCCTACGCCGTCGTCCATCACGTCGAGGACGATGCGGTCGTCC
The DNA here is from genome assembly GCA_030776865.1 of Actinomycetota bacterium. GTDB lineage: Bacteria > Actinomycetota > Rubrobacteria > Rubrobacterales > Rubrobacteraceae > JALYGY01. The sequence continues at coordinate 2,275 of JALYGY010000229.1, forward strand.
ATATAGGATAGCGTGATGTTGACTCTCGCGGCTCGGGCATGCTTGCGGACGTTTGACAGCGCCTCTTGGGTCACCCTAAGTAGGGCAACTTCGGTCTCTGGGAGGAGCGGCTGCGAGGTTCCAGTGGCGAAGACGCTGGCTTCCGTGCCCGTCTCCCGGGTCCATACCCTAGCCAGCTCATCCAGGGCCTCCGGCAGCGTACGGCGATCGAGCGATTCCGGACGCAAGGCCCACACCAGTCGTCGCGTCTCTGATAGGCTTTCGCGTCCGATGCGTTTCGCGTCCTCGAGGTGGTGCACGAAGGTCGCGTCGTCGCCAGCGTCACGCGAACTCTCCACTGCTGTGAGGTTTGTAATAATGCCAATAAGGCTCTGAGCGAGAGTATCGTGGATTTCTCGCGCCAACCTTTGGCGCTCGAGGAGGATACCCGCTTGCTGGCCGGCCCGCCGGGCCGCCTCGACCAGGTGCAGGTTCTCGAGAGCCAGCGCCACTTGGGCGGCAACGGTCAGGTAAGCGCGTATATGGCTTCTACTGAAGCGACGTTTCTTGCGAAACGTTACCATAAGCAATCTTGCTTGCGCCTCTTGGGGTGTGCTCAGGGGCAGCAGGATGGCTGAGCGAATACCTTGACTTTCCCACGATGTTCGTTCGGCGGCGGGTAGGTGGGTGGTCCGAAGCACCACCGACGGTCGGTTCGATAGATTCGCTAGGACAGGGACTGCCGTTGCGTTGAGGCGGGAGCCGAGGCCCCAAGGCTTCTTCCCCGGGGTCCACGAAGCCCAGAGCATAAACTCGGACGCGGACCTGCCACTAGCTGTGTCTCCGGATCCGCCGTCTTCGTAGGCGACTTGCCTCCACAAAGTAACACCATGTACTTCCGGTCCTCCCAAGTGCTCGCCGATGGTAGAGACGATAGCGTCGAGATCCGTCGCTATGCTGATCTGGCGGGTAGCTTGGTAGATCTTGCCGGCCAAGGAGGTGCGCCCCAGAACGCCTCCGAGACATCCGCCCACGGTCCCTAAGGCTAGGTAACCCCACAATTCCCTAAGCGTTATCGGTGGAGAAAGGAAATGAGTCATCGCTTGGACGGCGACTGCCCCGACCACGCCTACTAGCCCCCCGTGAAGGAGTCTCCTTTCTCCAGCCCTGCGCGCAACCCATAAGGCCGTCAAGATAACGGCCGACAGGAAAAAGGCGTACGCTCCCCAACCGCTGACGAATGTGGCTACCGGCTCGAGTTGCTCCCGGCTCACGTTGCTCTGTGCAACGATTGGGTAGACGATGGCGTAGGCGTAGACCCCAAGGTAAATGAACGCGAATGGCAGTACCCCGGCGAGCGTGCCTGCGAGAACGACTCGCAGCCAGCGCAGGGAGGAGATCTCGATGGCCACTACGTGCACGGTGCGATTGTTCAGGAGGTCTATGCCGTATAAGCGGTACTTGAGCATAGCGATGCCCGTACAGATCGGGATCATGAAGTAGGCTAGGACGGTAAGAAATTCAAGGGTCGCGTCCACTCGCAAGTCTGATGTGCGGCTCGGCGGCGCGCCGTATCCGGGCGACAACGGGAAGTGGGCAGCTACCCAGTACGCCGCCCAGACGGCTTTGTGCAAGAAGAGCGATGCGAACCTTTCGATCGTCCAGTCCAGTAAGATCACAATCGAACCGACGAGTGCGGGTACGGCGGCGTACGCGAGCAATCTGAGCTGCTGACGCTCGTCTCCCCTTGCTCGGTGCAGCCTCGACTTCAGCGACACGATCGAGCCGAGACAGCTCGCTGAGAGCATCACTCCGCCAAGGATGGTGGATGCCCCGATGATGTTGTCCGCAGAAAGTACGCTGCTAGCTGAACCTGCGACGCCGAACGGGTTGTTAACGTAGTGGGTGAACAAGGGACCAAACCGGAACGCGTCCCCGAAGGCGAGCATTGCAGCTCCGCCTATCGCCGTCCACGCCACGGTTCGCCAGCGACGAGACGGTAGTCGGCCGGCAGGGAACAGCAGCACCAGCAACACCCCAAAGATGGTCGGTTCCCAGAACCTGAGCGAGTTCGAAAGCCAAGCCGTCTGTTCGCCTAGAGGTAACTCCGGTTGGATGCGCAAGGCGTAATCAGCGTACGCCATGGCGAAGCGCTGGACACCATACAAGAAACCCATGCCGCAGAAGATCCATCCAACGGGGTTCTTCGGGAATCGGGAGGCGACTAGGACGCCGACCGTCGGGGAAACCAGCGACAACAGCCCGGAGAAAACCGAGAGGACCGGGCCTGATCTATTTACGAGTGTTAGGTACTCGGGGGTCAGGAAGTCGAGAATGAGGCTCGACACGATAAGCGCCACACAGATTGCCCACACGGTCCGAACCAACAGCGTGGTGAGGTAACCCGTCCCGTTGCTCGTCGTCGCCGGCGGCGCCTGCCTGACGTGAGCGGCTCCGTTCACATTCGACTCTGCCTCAGGCCTATCCGTCGACGAGGGAGAAAGGGCGTGTAGAGGGTGCTTATGGAGAAACCGCCGCGGCTCGATATTCTTCCCCAACCCATCTTGCTCCTACAATGTCATTATAGTACGGAGTGTCCCGTGGCGCGGAGGCCAGCGCATCATCGAAATGGATGGCCTTCCAGCTGACCGTTTCTTCTATGGCGGGCCATCAGAAGATTTCGCAGTTCGACACGATATCGTCCGCATCGGCGGAGGCCGAGTCGTTGGCACCGGGCCCGCAATCCACGATGTCCTCCGGCGTCCCGTCGACCGCGTCTATGTAGTCGTCGCCATAGCCACCGAACATGCGGTCGAGATCTATCCCGCCAACTATAAAGTCGTTGCCCTCTTCGCCTCTCAGGATATCTCTCCCCTGGGCCCCTTGCAGCTGGTCGTCGCCCGAGCCCCCGGCGATCTGATCGTCATTTTCCTGTCCGGTCAAGCGGTCTCTCCCCTCGCCGCCATCCAGTTCGTCGTCGCCTGCGTCGCCAAACAAACCGTCGGACTCCTCATTGCCGTACAGCCGGTCCTCGCCGGTACTCCCGTACATCCAATCGACACCAAAACCACCTAGCATTTGGTCGT